>NZ_NKEY01000005.1:0-79802 GCF_002223285.1 Burkholderia sp. AU16482 | reverse complement strand
TAGGGCGATCGGAACACCCCGTGTCGTCGCAGATCCGTACCGTGCTGCTGGTGATGGACGGATCCTGCGCGCAGGCGGCCAACAGCAACAGCAGCCCCGGTGCGAGTAAACGGCGATACATGGGTACTATCCTCAGGTTCTTATTGGCACCGCAATGCTTCGAGCTATCCACCCCGTGAGCTCGTACCCGGTTGCGTGCGGCGCACCGGATACAATTCCATCCGCCAACGCCGACACGCATCCCAAGGCTCTCTCAGGTTCTCTCTTCGAATCGTTCCGTCACTGTTTATTGCCGCCGCTTTTCGCCGCCCGCCCATGGCCGGCATCGACCTCCAAACATGACGCGACAAACAATAGTGACGTGGTGAGCAATAATAATGGAGAAAAATGGCATGTCAAGTTCCATCGCGCGTTTAAAGTTTGCGTGGCGCGTCAGCTTTGATATGCTCTTCCTCGCCAAAACCCTTGGAGACCCCCTCGAGATGTCCACCACCGAGCAGGCCAACGTCGATCTCATCACCGCCAACAAGGTGCGCGATCTCCTGAACCGGAACGGCATTCCGCCTCGAAGTCACAACACGACGATCGCGAACGTGCTCGGCCTGAGCTTCTCGGTCGTCACGCGCAAGATGAAAGGCCTGATCCCGTGGAACCTGTCGCAGTTGCAGGACATCGCGACGCACTTCGGCGTGCCGCCCGCGATCCTGCTCGACGACAAGGGCATGCAGCCGGCCGCGCCCGAGATGATCGACGCGACGTTCGTGATCGAATCGAAGCGCTTGCGCTGCCGCGCCGCGATCTCGACGAAGGCCACCAGCCAGATCGAAACGGATTTCGTCGCGCTGCAGTGGCAGGGCGAATGGATCGTCACCGAGCGCGCACACGCGCGCGAGGGGCGCACGTATCCGGTCGACGTGATCGAGCTGCGCTCGGCGCAGCCGAACGTGTATGCCGCGCGGATCGCCGTAGTCGACGATTCGCACGACGTCGCCGAAACGGTCTGTGAATATTTCATCGAGAAAGGCGTGAACGCGATCCCGTACTTCGACGGCGCGAGCTTCCGCAAGGCGCTGGAAGTCGAGGATTTCGACGGCTACATCCTCGACTGGATGCTCGGCGACCAGACGGCCGCCGAGCTCGTGCGCGGCATCCGCTCGAGCGAGAACAGCGGCGCGCCGATCTTCCTGCTGACCGGCAAGATCTCGACCGGCGAAGCGAGCGAGGACGAGATCGCGCACATCGTGTCGCACTACAACGCGCGCTGCGAGGAAAAGCCGGTGCGCCTGCCGATCCTGTTCGCGGAAGTCGCGCGCGAACTGAAGCTCACGCTGCCGGGCGCGGCCGCCGCGAACTGAAGCCGGAGCGACACACCACTACACGAACCACCAGACCGAGGGAAAGACATGCGCGTTTCAACCATCTGGATCAAGACCGTGCTGGCGGCCTGCCTGCTCGGAATGACTGCCGCGGCATGGGCCGCGTCGTCGTTCACGTTCACCGTCGACGGCAAGATCAGCAAGAGCAATCAGCAGGGGAAAACGGCCTACGTCTTTTCCGAGCCGGCGCTGATGGCGCTGCCGCAGCATACGATCGTCACGTCGACGAGCTGGACGCCGAAGGCGACCTTCACCGGCCCGCGCCTGTCCGACGTGCTGAAGACGGTCGGCGCGCAGGGCACGCAGATCGAATTCCACTGCATCGACGAATACACGTTCACGATTCCCGTTTCCGATGCCGACAAGTACGGCGTGATCCTCGCGCGGACGATGAACGGCAAGGTGCTCGGCAACGACAACTACGGCCCGCTGTGGATCATGTATCCGCGCGATCAGTATCCCGACGAGTTGAAGACGCCGCTCGGCGAAGCCAAATTCGCGTGGCAGATCATCGGCCTGACCGTGAAGTGACATGACGCGGCGGCGCTGGAGAAACAGAAAGATCATCCTGATCCTCGGCTCGCTGTGGATCGCGGGATTCACCGCATGGGCGTTCCTGCTGTGGGATCTCCTCGCCACCTCGGTCAACGAGGGCGTGCTCGAGGGGCCGCGCGAAGGCGTGTTCTGGACCGCCGCGCAATACCGCAACGTCTATACGCGCTTCGACCGGCAGCTGATTCTCTACGCGACGCGCGAGGACGACGATTTCGATCACGTGCAGATGCAGCTCGACAGCCTGTCGGTGTCGTTCGGGTTCCTGCAGCGGCCGTCGGAAGTGTCCCGATACTGGCTGCGCATCCCGCGCGCGCGCAACGAGATCGACGCGCTCGGCGAATTCATGACGCGCCTGAAGCGCGAGGTGCCGCTGCTGCGCGACGCGCCGAAGCAGGCGCATCAGGTGATCGACGAAGTCAATGCGTACTGGCCGAAGGTCAACGGCCTCGCGAACTACTTCCGCGCGATCGAAATGGCGCAGCGCGATTTCACGTTCCATCAATTGAAGGAAAAGCAGCGCGCGATCCTGATCCTCGGCATCGTGCTCGGCGTGATCCTGTGCGCGCTGTTCCTGCTGCTGTTCTATACGATGCGTACGCGCGACGACCTGCTGGCGCGGCAAAACGCGGCACTCGATGCGGAACGCAAGGCGTCCGACCGCGCGTTCGAGATGATCGAGGCGAAGAACGCGTTCCTCGGGATGGTCAGCCACGAACTGCGCACGCCGCTGCAGGCGATCTGCGGATCGATCGAGATCCTGCTGGCACGCCCGCAGTCCGACGCGAACCTGAAGACGATCCGGCGGCTGCAGAATTCCGCACTGTCGCTGGAAGCGCTCGTCAAGGACCTCACCGACTACATCAAGCTGCGCTCGACGAAACGCGTCGCCGAACTGGATACCGTCGGCATCGCGCCGCTGCTCGCCGAAGTGCTCGAACCGCTGCGCGGGAAGATCGCGGCCAAGCGGATCGCGGTCACGCAGCTCGTCGAGCCGCCCGGCCTCGCGATCCGCTCCGATCGCAAGCTGCTGCGGCAGGTGCTGTCGAACCTGATCGAGAACTCGGTCAAGTACACCGTCGGCGGCTCGATCACGGTGGCGATCACGCTCGCGGACGCGCCGGCCGGCGAGCAGGTGCGGATCGCCGTGCGCGACACCGGCGCCGGCATCGCGAAGCAGCATCTGCCGAAGATCTTCGAGCCGTTCTATCGCGCGAACGACGCGGTCGGGCTGCACGTGGACGGGATCGGCATGGGGCTCGCGGTCGTGCGCGAAATCGTGACGACGCTGCGCGGGCATGTGGACGTGCGCAGCGTGGTCGGCGAAGGCAGCGAGTTCGTCGTGACGCTGCCGGTCGAAGCACCCGGCGTCGAACCGGCCGGCAACGCAGCAGGGGACGCGCCCGCGCTACCGCCCGCGCTTCCGCAACGCGACCGGCGCGCGCTGGTGGTCGACGACAACGACAACGCGCGCGAAACGCTCGGCGCGATGCTGTCCGCGCTCGGCATCGAGGCTGACCTGTGCGGCACCGGGCAGGAGGGCGTCGCGCGCTTCGGTTCGGGGCGCTACGACCTCGTCGTGCTCGATCTCGAACTGCCGGACCTGAGCGGATTCGACGTGGCGCGGCGCATTCGCGCGGTGGCGCAACCCGACGGCGACGGCCGGCATCCGGCGATCCTCGGCGTCAGCGCGTATGAATCGGCCGCGTTGCGCGAGAACAAGCGGGTGTTCGACGCGTTCCTGCCGAAGCCCGTCCACCTGCGCGAACTCGGCGCGCTCGTCGAGAAGCTGCTCGCCTGAGCCGCACGCCGGCGCGGCATCGCGCGCTTCGCGCTTGCCCGGCCACTCGCCTGCTCGCCTACTCGCCGATCAGATGCAGCACGATGTCGCGCCGGTGCGCCGCGCGGCGATGCTCGAACACATAGATCCCCTGCCACGTGCCGAGCACCATACGCCCATGCTCGACCGGGATCGACAACTGCACCTGCGTGAGCGCCGTGCGCAGATGCGCGGGCATGTCGTCGGCGCCTTCGGTATCGTGCTCGTAACGCGTGTCGTCCTCGGGCGCGAGCGTCGCGAAATAGCGTTCGATATCGCGCCGCACCGACGGATCCGCGTTCTCCTGGATCAGCAGCGACGCCGAGGTATGGCGGCAGAACACGGTGAGCAGGCCGGTGCGGATCGCCTGCTGATCGACGAACGCGCGTACCTGCGGCGTGACTTCGACGAGGCCGCTGCCGCGCGTATCGACGCCGATGTGCGTGATGGCCTGTTGCATCGCCGTGACCTCAGGCCAGCGCGGCGAAGCCGTCGGCTTCGATCTGCTTCGCGTCGGTGGGGCGCACGACGCGCGCGACTTCGACCCCGTCGCGCAGGAATACCAGCGTCGGCCACAGCTTCACGCCGAACGAACGGCCGAGCGGACGGCCGGGGCCGTCCTCGATCTTCAGGTGCCGCACGGCAGGATGCGCGGCGAACGACGCCGTGATCGCGGGCTGCGCACCTGCGCAGATCCCGCACCAGTTCGCGCCGAATTCGATGACGGTTGCGCCGCCCAGTGCGTCGACTTCCGCGCGGGTCGGCGCGTTGGCGGTGTAGCGTTGCTCGGTGTCCATCGGGCCCTCGTGTACGTTGGCGAAACGCGACCGCGCGCGTCGGCGTGAGGCAGGCGCGCGGCCTTCGATTTCCTACTGTAGCGGAAAAGCCCGGCCGCTGCCGGTGTCGGCCCGGCGCGGTACCCGTGCCCCTTTGCGCACCCTTCGGAATGACACGACAAGAATCGGAGCGCCGCGCCGCCGCGACAGGATCAGCATGCGGACTGACCCGTCACCGAAGGACTCGACCATGAACGCGCCCCATTGCGTCACCGAACCGAACATCCTCTACTTCGGCACGCCCGTCGTGCTGGTCAGCACGCTCAATGAAAACGGCACGGCCAATCTCGCGCCGATCTCGTCCGCGTTCTGGCTCGGCTGGCGCGGCGTGATCGGCATCGCCGCCAGTTCGCAGACCACGCGCAACCTGCTGCGCAACGGCGAATGCGTGCTGAACCTGCCGTCGTCGGCGCAGGCGGACGCCGTGGACCGGATCGCGCGCACGACGGGCACGTATCCGGTGCCCGACGGCAAGCGCGCGAAAGGCTACGCATTCGAACCCGACAAGTTCGGCACGGCCGGGCTCACCGAGGCCGCGTCGCAAACCGTCGCACCGCCACGCGCGCTCGAATGCCCGGTGCATCTGGAGGCGGTCGTCGCGGCCACGCACGGGATCGGCGACGACATGCCCGACCTGCGCGGCCGCATTCGTGTGTTCGAGGTGCGCATCCAGCGTGTGCACGTGCATCCCGACCTGCTGATGGACGATCATCCGGACCGCATCGATCCCGACAAGTGGTCGCCGCTGATCATGAGCTTCCAGAAGTTCTACGGGCTGGCGCCCCGGCAGGTGCATGCGTCGCGGCTCGCCGAGATTCCCGAGCATGCGTATCGCAGCCCCGATATCGAGCGCTCGCGCGAGGCGGGCGTACTGACCGGTTCCGTGCGGTCATGACGCCGCACGCGCCGGCACGGCGGCATCGCTGATGAACGTGACGCGGATGACCGGCGCGGTATTCGGCGGGGCGATGCCGGGCGCGCTGTACGACGCGTGCGGCGGTGGTGCGACCGGGCTGCGAGTCGCGATGCTGACGGGCGGCACGCTACAGCTCGCGGGCGCGGCGCTCGCGTGGCGCACGGCCGGCGCGCCGGCGCCGATCGGATAAGATACGGCCGGCCACGCATCTGGGCCCATGACCGAACCGACGGAGTGTTTTCAGTGATTCAACCGACCGCAGTATTCAAGGACAACCTCGCGCAACTGCCGGCCATCGACGGCATCGCGCGCATCGATCTCGTCGGCGCGAACGGCGACGTGGTCGCGACCATCGAGAATCAGCCCGGCAAGCAGGGCTCGCTCGCGGTGTACCACTATCTGAAGCAGGCGTTCGGCACGCTCGACGCGAAAGCGGCCGAGCACGGCCTCGCGGTGTTCGCCGAGCATACGGCCGACGCGCGCAATCGTCCGGGCGCGCATCCGAACGTCGATCGCCTGCTGGCGATCGTCGCGGGCGGCGATGCGCTGCGCATCGACGTGGTCGCGAAGGGCTGAGTCGTTGGCGACACGCGCGTGCCGCCTGGCGGTGCGCGCAACCGTGATGGACGGGCGGAAAAACGCGATTGCCGCGCCCGCCCCACTTTCCCCGGAGACAGCCCGCGTGTTCCTTTCCGTTGCCTCACCGCTCGCCCGCAATCTTGCTTCGATCGTTTCGATCGCGGTATTAGCCGGCGCCACGTTCGGCGGCGCGGCATCGGCCGAGCCGCTGCGCACGGGCTCCGATATCGCCGGCGCGTCGCTCGTGCCGCTCGGCACGCTGCCGCACTCGCCTGAAAGCGGTGCGCTCGATCCGTTCTGCGCGCAATATCGCGCGAAAACGACCACGGCCGCCGGCCGCGAAGTCGCGCAGCGCGACTGGATCGTGACGTCCGAGGCACCGCTCGGGCGCTATACGGTCGTGACCTTCGCAAGCGGATTCAACGCCGGCACGAGCGCGATCTGCTTCGCGCGCAACGGCAATATCGGCGTCTTCGACGGCACGACGCTCGTCGCGCTCGGCTACACCGCGCGCAAGGCCGGCTGGCAGCTCGGCTCGGTCGATCGTCTGGAAAACGGCGCGCTGCTCGTCTGGGGCGGCGACGGCCCCGGCGCGCCCGTCGGCGAGTTGCACGCGGAAAGCGGCGGCCTGCGGCTGACCCGCGTCGCCGCCGAAAGTACGCACTGCAACGGCCGCGCGGTCGTGCCGAACGTGTATGGCAAGCCGCTCGACGCGGCACGCAAGATGCTGATCGCGCATGGCTGGCAGCCGCTGCGTCCGCGCGAAAAGCCGGACGCGGCGGATGGCGCTGCAACGCTCGCGAAGCACGGCATCGTCGAAGCCGAAGCGTGCTCGGGCACCGGCGTCGGGTATTGCGCGCTGCGCTACCGGAACGCGGCCGGCGTGCTCGGCGTGACCACGGTGGGTGGCGCGCCGGACAAGCCTTCCGAGAACACCGTGATCGACTATCAGGTTGCTTGCCGCAAACAGTGAGTGGCGTGCAGGCGGCACACGCGCGATGCGTGCCGTCTGGCCATCGGGCCATCGTCCGTTCGCTCGATTGACCGGCCTCGGGCGCCCTCCTAAACTGACCTCCCTTTAACGCCGCACCGGCAAAAGGGGCCGCCATGATCGATCTCTCCACGCTCGCGCTGTTCTCCGGCGCGTGTCTCGCGCTCACCGCCACGCCCGGCCCGGACATGTTGCTGATCGCGTCCCGCAGCGTGAGCCAGGGCCGGCGCGCAGGCTTCGCGACGCTCGCGGGCATTCAGGCCGGCACCTACTGCCATGCGCTCGCTGCGGCGCTCGGGTTGTCGCAGCTCTTCGTCGCGGTGCCGCTCGCGTACGACGTCGTGCGCTTCGCTGGCGCCGCGTATCTGCTGTATCTCGCGTGGAAAACCTTCCGTTCGGATGCGACCGCGCTGTCGCCCGTCGCGTCGCAACGTCGCCACTCGACCGCGACGATCTTCCGCCAAGGGCTGACGACGAACCTGCTGAACCCGAAGATGGCGCTGTTCGTGCTCGCGCTGTTCCCGCAGTTCGTGCGGCCCGAACATGGCTCGATCGCCGTGCAGATTCTCGTGCTCGCGACGGTGCTCAACCTGATCGGGATCGTCGTGAACGGCGCGGTGATTCTCTCCGCGAGCCGGCTGAGCCAGCGGATCGGCGCGCGCCGCCGGCCGTCGAAGGTGCCGCAGTATCTACTCGGGTCCGTGTTCGTGGGGCTGGCGGCGCGGCTCGCGGTGGCGGGGCGGAACTAACCCCGTCGCGAATCCGTAGTACCCACTCCAAGCTGACACCGAGTCGCGCTGCTTCCCGGGCCCGAATTCCCGAGCGCGCTCGGTTCCGTGCATCGTCATCGACATCGATATCTCCGACCCAAGAAATACGGTCGCGAACTCCCTCACGTGTGACCAACCGCCTGTGTCCGCATCTGCGGCCCGTCGTCGTTCTTGTCGCAACATAACATATTTGTTACTATGTCGACTCATGGTTACGAGATCCAGTTCTTCAACGACCGTGTAGCGGCGGGAGTCGCGTCGTTGCCGACAACGCTGCTTGCCCGGTACTTTGCACTCGCTGACCGCATGGAACGGTACGGTCCGAATCTCGGGGAGCCTCACTCCCGACCGATGGGAAACGGCCTGTACGAAATGCGATTGAAGGGCGCGGAAGGTATTGCCCGAGTGTTTTACTGCGCGATCGTCGAGTGGCGTATCGTCATGCTGCACTGTTTCGTGAAGAAGACGCCAAGGGCACCTCTGAAGGAACTGGAAATCGCGCGTCGTCGATTGAAGGAGGTTCGAGATGGCAACGTATAAGGAACTACGTGAGCGGGCATTGGCCGACCCCGCGGTGCGCGCGGAATACGAACGATTGAATCGCGAGGAATTCGCGCTGCTCGACGCGATGCTGGCTGCGCGGCGAGAGGCTGGCTTGTCGCAAGCCGATGTGGCGGAACGGATGGGCACGAAAGCGCCCGCCATTACGCGACTCGAGCGTGCGCTCGCAACGGGGCAGCATTCCCCGTCCGTCGATACGCTGCGCAAGTATGCGGCGGCTTGCGGCAAGAGGCTCGTGATCTCGTTCGCCTGAATCACGCACGCTCGAAACGGTCGGCTTCCATGACGGATTTCAATACCGGCATGGCGCGCGAGCGCCGAAGCCGTCAGCGCGTCGCGCCCAGCGCCACGCGCAGCCGCTCCATCAACTGCGTGTAATGCTTCAGCACGTCGTCCTTCGGCACGACGTTCGCGGTCGCGAAACGCTCCGACCACGCCGGCTTCCATTCATACGAACCGTGCACGCTCCGGTCGCCGTCGGGCGCCTGGATCAGCGAGCGGATCCGCGCGTCGCGGCCCGGCCCCGTATGCATCTCGAACAGCGCATGGATGAACGTGTGATATGCGTCGTACACGTCATCGTCGAACAGGTAACGGTAGATGTGGAATGTGCGGTCGAGGTCGCGCTTCGCGCGGATCACGTCGTCCGGCGAGATGTCCTTCCAGTAGCCGATCCACGTGTAGAAGCACAGCAGCGCATTGAGCTGCGGCGCGACCGTGTCGTACAGCGCCAGCCGCTTCTCGATCAGCCGCTGGTTGGTCCACTGCACGAGTTCGAGCCGCTTCAGCCGGCGTGCGACGAGCCAGCCGAGGCACGCGACCGACAACGGCGTCAGCACGCCGAGCACGAGCTTGACGATTTCCAGTGAATTCCACGGCGTATTGAATGGCTGCATGCAGGACTCGACAGGAAAAAACGTATCCGCTGCGACGCACGACCCGGCGCGCCACGCCGCGCCGCTGGGCCGACTGCATCGGCATTGACCGTTAGTTGCTTGCACATCGAACAGTGCGCGATCGCACGGCTCATCCGGTGCGACGCGACCCACCCCATCAGTTTATCGGGCGATTGTCACCGCGCGATGACCGCGCATCGATGCGCCGCCACGCGCCCACTCCGCGCTAGGTCGGCAGCGCCGACGTGAGCTTGACCTTCTGCATCGGAATATCGGTCTTCACGCTCAGCACGCCGGGAATGCGCGTCAGATATTCCATCTGGAAGCGCCGGTAATCGTCGATGTCGGCCGCGACGACGCGCAGCAGGAAATCGCAGTCGCCGGCCATCAGGTGGCATTCGACGACTTCCGGCATCTGCTGGACGGCCTCGGCGAAACGGTTCACCGATTCCGCGTCCTGCCCCTTCAGCCACACGCGCGTGAAGATCGTCAGCCCCTTGCCGACCTTCGCGGGATTCAGCACGGCGACGTACTTCTCGATCACGCCGGCTTCCTCGAGGAGCCGCACGCGCCGCAGGCATGGCGACGGCGACAGCCCAACCTCGTGCGCGAGTTCCACGTTCTGCATGCGGCCGTCGCGCTGCAGCGCGCTCAGGATCCGGCGGTCGATAGCGTCAAGCTTCATTTGGCACCCGATTCCAAAAAATTCGCGTATCACGCGTTCAATGCCAAATTCTGAGAAAAATCTGGCCACAACGCAACCCGATTCGAGTCAAAAAAGCAGACAATCCCTCCCCCGAAGGAGGAGTAATGAGCAGTAGCGTTTCAACGTCGTCCGGGCTTCGCGACAGGCCCGCCCATGTCGCCGAGATGGGTCGCGGTTTGCGCGCGGCGCTGCCCGTCATGCTGGGTTTCGTGCCGTTCGCGCTGGTGCTGGGCGCGCAGGCCGCGCAGAAAGGGCTGAGCCTGTTCGAGGTGCCGATGATGACGGGCCTGAACTTCGGCGGCGGCTCCGAATTCGCGGCGATCCATCTGTGGACGTCGCCGCCGCATATCGCGCTGATCGTCGCGATGTCGTTTCTCGTGAATTCGCGCCACATCCTGATGGGCGCCGCGTTCGAGCCTTATATCCGGCGCCTGCCGCGCCGCCGCGCGTTCGTCGCGCTGTTCTTCATGTGCGACGAGAGCTGGGCGATGTCGCTCGCCGACGCGCGCGAGCGCTCGGCCACGCACATCAGCGTGCCCTATTACGCGGGCATCTGCATGGGGCTCTATCTGACGTGGATCTCGATGACGACGCTCGGCGCGGCGGTCGGCCCGACGATCGGCAACGTCGAACAGTACGGCTTCGACATGGCGTTCACGGCCGTGTTTCTGGTGCTGCTGCGCGGGATGTGGAAAGGCGTGCGCGCGAGCCGCCCGTGGTTCGTCAGCCTCGTCGTCGCGGCAGCCACCCATCTCGCGCTGCCCGGTGCGTGGTATGTCGCGGCCGGCGCGTGCGCGGGGCTGATCGCCGCGCTGCTGTGGGAGCCGCGCGATGCCTGAGCTTCCGGATTTCAGCACGGTCGCGACGATCGTGCTGATGGCGTCGACCACGTACCTGTCGCGCATTCTCGGCTATGTGCTGCTGCGCAATCGCACGCTGAGCCGGCGAATGGCTTCGGTGATGGAGAACGTGCCCGGCTGCGTGCTGATTTCGGTGATCGCGCCGGCCTTCGTGTCGACGCGCCCCGCCGACCTGCTCGCGCTCGCGATCACGCTGCTCGCGGCGACGCGCCTGTCGATCCTGCCGACCGTCATCGTCGGCGTCGTGTCGGCCGGCCTGCTGCGCTACCTGCTCGGCTGAGCGGGGCCGGCCGGCCGCACCGGCAATCCATTCCGCGACACGACGAACGCGGTGGACGGAAGTGGACGGGGGGAAGCCGCGGCATCATCCGGGGCCGTTGAAACGCGAAGAGCCGGGGGGGAAGCTCAGTTCGAGGAAGTTGATAGAAAGCTTGGCGGCAGTCCGTCGACGCGGGACGGTTTCGCGCCCGGCAGGGCGGAATCGCCGCGACACGCCGGATACCCCGGAATCTCGACGACACGACCTTGCAGCGGCCGCGGCACCCCCGGGTAGACATTGAAGCGGGGCACTGCCTGCCCGTCGACCGTGGCATCCTTCACCGCATAGCGTATGTTGCCGGTCGCCGTCAGAAGCGCGCCGTGCGCATCGCACGCGACGGACAGTGCCTCGCGCGTACTCTCGGGCAACTGGCGCACGAGTGCGCGGAATGCGAAGTTGACGACAATACTGCCGGTTGTGTTCTGCTGCTCCTGGGTCGACACCTTGATTTCGGGCTTGACGTCCAGCCGATATACCGTTTCGTTCTGCACCGGCTGCAGCGCTTTCAACACGATCTTCTTGGATTGCCCGGGCGCAAGACTCAGCTTGAACGGATACGCATACAGCGCCGGCCTGGCCAGGGTTCCGACGGGTTCGAGCTTCTCGTCGTCCAGCGGCACGCCCGGATTGAGCAGACGAGACAGCGAAATGGTCACGTACTCGGGCCGGTCGCCGTTGTTGACGATCTCTACGTTCGTCGTATTCGAGCCAACCGTGATTTCCTTCGGAAGCACGTCGATCGCGGCAAGCGCCGGGCTCGATATGAACCCGGCGATCACTACCGCAATCGGCACAATCGAAAAAGAGAATGTGTGCAGTTTCATGTTCGCGTCTCGGTGAATCGGCATCGTGCTGAAACATGCCGGAGGGGCGTCTTGCCGGTTATCGCTCACGTGCGCGTCATGCTCGAAAAAGCGAAATCAACGACGATCGGTAAAATGCACCGCTCGCGCGCGGGCGAACGATCATGAACCCGGGCGGCGATGCCGCGAGCAGCGGCCGCGCTATTTCTGTTTCGGCACGATCGGCTCGAAGACTAGCGACAGCGTACCTGTATAGGTTCCGGTCGTACTCTTGAAATCGCCTTCCGGCGGATACGCGGAAACGTCAAGCGTATAGTAGCCTTCCGAGTCGATTTCCTCGGATGGTGGCGCCGGATTCACGAATTCGATCGCCTGCCCGACGGTGAACTGCTTCAGGGCGGCGTTTTCGGCGCCCATGCTGACGACCGGCTTCCGGAACGCGAGCGTCGGTTTCGCCTGGTTACGAATGTCCAGCGGCTGGTCCATGCGGACCTGAAACGTGCCCGTCGTCGATACGACGCGCAGGCGCGCCTTCACCTCGTAAGGGGTATCCCACGCGCCTAACTGCTGCATCGTCAGGCCTTGCCCGAACCAGCCGCCCTTGTCGTCGGTGATGATCAGATTGTTCGGGCGAATCACCTTTGCCGTGACCCTGCTTTCGGTCTTGCCGGTGAGCGCCGCAACTTGCGCCGACGCAAACGTCGGCACCAAAGCCAGAACCGCCAACGATCCGCTCAGGATGATTTTCTTCATGTCCACTCCTACGATTTCGTCACGACCGTGAACAACAGCACGTCGCTATAGTCGCCAGCCCCCGCGGACATGCCAACGGACGTCTTGAATGTCGGCACGAAACACGTGCGATTGCCAGTGTTCAGCCTGATCGCGCTGGCGCCGATGTTCGGTAACGGGAAATTCGCGCTGCCGCCGTTCAGCGTCACGCTGTACGGAACGGTTTGCTCCGGCTTGCTGGTATTCCTGAGCAGATAGCGATTACCGGACATTCCGTTCGCATTCGTCGCGTTAATGACGAAATTGCCAGAGCTGGCAAACCCCGTGTACGTGAAGCAGAGCTGCTGCGATGCACCGGCAAGCGTCTTCTGGCTTTCCCCTCGCGGCAGTTCGCCGAGATCCCAATCCGGCGCGACCGTGTCGAGAACAAACGACGGCGCCGGTGGCGGCGGCTTCGCAGGGTCCAGCACGATGCAGGTACCGTCGGTGCTCGCCATGGTGAGATAGGCTGCGCCCGTTACCTCGCCGAAATCGTTACCCTGCGTGTAGTTGGCGGCACGAAGGGACATTCCAGGCCAGTCCGCTATCTGGGAATTGTCGATCAATACCTCGATGTTGGCCGTAAAAGCTCTCTCAGTTCTCCACTCAGTCGACAAACCATAATAAATGGCGTAACCGTCTCCGACATAAGACGAAAAATTATAGCTGCCATTCAGTATAATACGTTTGGCCGCCGTGGTACTGGGCCTCAGATTTCCCATGCGATCGTAGTTGTACACCAGTATCCCTCGGGAGACGTATGCCACATTCCCGTGATTGCCGGCGGCCGGGCGGAATTTTATCGTGACACCGAGCGTGCTGGTTCCATCGCCATTGTTCTTCCACCTGCACGCGCTATAGCTATCGATGACTTTCGCGGTTTCGAGTATGAAGGCGGATGCATTAAATGAAAGCACGGAAAGACATACAGCCAACGCACAACTCCGCCAGTACTTGATGATTTCTATCCTGCCCATCGATTTAATCCTTTCGCTTAATATTCAATCCATTTCACCATCTCACCCGATCGCACATTTCCGCGTGCTGGCGGATACGGCAACATGACGGACACCTTCGTCGGCCCGGCGCGCGATACGCGATTGCTCACACCTTCAACGGCGCCGAAGGCGCAAGCCCATGCCGTCGCATGGACGATTCAGTGCTTCGCCGCCCCGTGCTGGTAGATCACCACGCCATAGCCGACATTGACGAATAACGGTGCCGGCGCACCGTCGCTCGACGATGCATCGACGAGAATCCGCTCGTTCGGCCTGAACGTGATCCGCCACACGTTCGTCTGCGACGGCACGGCCAGCACCTTCAACCCGATGCGATACTTCTGCCCGGGCGCCACCGCCAATCGACCAGGCGACACCAGCAGGGTCGGCTTCTCCACATCCCCGACCGGCACCAGACGCTCCGGCGTATCGCCCGGATTGAGCAGCAGATGTTGTTCGACATCCAGATAGAGCGGCGTATCGCCGGCGTTCTCGACGTAGAGCTCGCCCGCCGGCTGGCCCGGCTCCAGTGTCAACTCCGCGCGCGACAGCTTCAGGACGCCGGCGGCCATGCTGCACGTGCACATGAGCGCCGCCAACGTCCCCAGTGCAATGCGCGACGCACCGCCCATCACGAGCACTCCAGCGTGTGCGGTTTGTCGTCGACCGTCAGCGACATCCGCTTCGTCGCGAAGTGCTGCGGCGTGCCCGGAAAGACGGCAATGGTTTGAGCGGTAGGCGCCTGGTCGTATTTCACATCGGTGAAGACTTCCCGCACGTTGCCGGTGTTTTCGAGGGTGAGGCCGCCATCTTCGCAGCGATGCGTCCAGCCGCTACGTTGCTTGCCGGGGGGCGGCATATGCCGGACAAGCACGCCATACCCGACGGCTACCGACATCGGCGCGGTGATCCTGTCTTGCGGCGCGTCGTCGACCTTCAGCGATCTGACCGGCAAGATATAGAGCCGATACAGTTCCTCACTGGCCGGCTCCACGAGCGACTTGAGCACGATCGAGCGCGTCTGGTTCGGCCCGAGCGTCAGCTTGTCGGGGCTCGCGAGCATGCCGGGATGCGGCAGGTTGCCGATGTCCTCTTTCTGTTCGGGCGTCTTGCCCGGATTCAGCACCTTCTGGGCCGAAATCGTCAGATAGAGCGGCGCGTCGCCCATGTTCTTCACGGTGACGTGCTGATCGTGAGCGCTGAACACCTTGGTCGTGGCCGGCATCACCATCAGCTCGCCTTCGGCCTTGGCCGGTTGAGACGCCGCAATCAGCAGGCCACATAGAATCGGAAGCGTGGTTCGCAAGTTGTGGATCATGTCGTCAATTCCTGGATATGGTTGAATGCATCGTCATTGGCAACGGAAGTCGTTTCCGTTGGCGTCTTTCAGGCTGCACGTGTAGCGATGCCCGTTCTGGTCGAGCGTGATCTGCGACAGCATCTCCTTGCTCACTATCGAGAACAAACCGTTCGGGTGCACCTTGTCGCCGGTTTCAAGCAACTTCCCGCTCAGCGGGTTGCCGTTCATATCCTTCAGGAAACCGCTGTACACCATGTTGATGTCGACCTTCGCCTTCGCCGCATAAACCTGGCCCGGGTGAGCCCGAACGATGTTTGCCGGCACTTCGACGTTCATGTCGATCGTTTCGCTATTGCTGATCACGCGTGCGAACGGCACGTCGGCGTAAGCGTTGAGCGGCACCGCATACGTGCTGTTGCCCGCAACCGGGCTGCCCTCGACGTTGAAGCCGTACTTCATGCCCGGGATATTCGGCGTCTTCAACAACATCGCGCTGCCGCTCGAGCTGTAGCGCCCGAACGCCACGCCTTGCTTGCTGGCCGCGACCATCCCGCGATAGTTGAAGTCGACGTTGCTGCCCGAGCTGCTTTGCCCGAGGTTCAGCGACGCGTCGCCGCGCGTGCCGGAGCGCGTGCCGTAGACGTTCACGCCGTAGTCGGTGCCGATCCGGCTCGCCGACAGGCCGACGGACGTCGTGCCGAAACTGTCCTGGAAATCCTTGCGAACGTCGCCGCTGAGCTGGGTCTGCCCGCGCGCATGCGCGGCGCTGAAGCTGCCCTGCACCTTGTCCAGCACCATGGTCATGTTGAAATACACGCCATAGCCGCCGCTGCCCTGATAGCTGCCCTTCTGGACGCCCAGCGCGAACGTGCCCCACAGACCGTTCGGCCGGTAGTTCCAGCGCGCCTCGGCCTGCTGCGACTCGCTGAATTTCGAGCGCTGATAGTTGTAGCTGAACGTCACCCCGCGGAAGAGGCGGCTGTAGGACACACCCGTGCTCGGCTGACCGAAGTAGAAGCGCGACACGTTCGTGTTCTGATAGCGGCTGACCATCAGGCTGCCGAGCGCCTCGCTCGCCACCGACAGGTTGACGTAGCCGCCTGTGCTGCGTTCCCCGCTCAACAGGCCCAGCGTGGGCGTGACGTCGACCCCGCCCAGCCGCGTCGGCCGCGTGACGTTGACTTCGGCCGCCCATTTGCCGCTCTGGCCGGCCAGCATCGATCCGTTGAGATAGAACTGCTTGAAGTTCCGGCTCATCGCGACTTCGAGCAGATAGCCGCCGGTACCCATCTCCTTGCCGGCCGTCACGTGCCATGCGTTGCCGCTGCTCGCACCGAAATTGAGGTTGTTGACCTCGCGGGTTTCCCGGTTGACCACGTTACCGTTGCGGTCGACGAGCCGGATCTCGACTGAGTAGTAGCCGCCCGGCAAATCGGCAAAGCTGATCTCGTTGCGGCCGAGCACGGCCGGCCGCTTCAGGATCAACCGGCCATTCCGGTAGAACTCGTAGTTGCCTTCGGCCGATGAATAGAGGATCAGCGAGCCGGTGTTGGCGTCGACCCGCAGATGGGTCTGACTGCCGACGGTCACGAACTGGTCGAAGCTCGGCGTCAGCAGCGTGCTGACCGATCCGGCCTCGTAGTCGATATTGTTCTGCTTGCCTGCCCGCAAGTACGTGCGGGAAAAGTTCTTCTGCAGGTAGTACGACGACAGCCCCTGCTGGCCGCCGCTGTAATTGCGCGTTTCGGAACGGTTCGCGTACCAGCTCATGTAGCCGAAGCTCTGGAACGGAAGCCCGACGTACGTGTTGCCGCTCACGTTGACGGCACGGTACCCGTCGGACGACGCGCGCAAGTCGACCGCCTGGTTGTTGACCAGCCCGAAACCGGTTTCCGGCGCGATGTAGTCCTCGCGCGAATCGCGGATCGCGATCGACCGCTTCAGCTTGTCGACCGTGACGTAGTACCCGGCGATCTCGACGTCGCACCCCTTGCTGCAACGCTTGTAGTCGAGCCTCGAGATGACTTCCCGGATGGTGTCGACGTCGTCGGGCGAGATGCCGTTCGCCGCATACTTGGCCGCATCGAACTGGAGCGACGTGTTGGCTGACGAATAACTGATGAACCCCGGCAGCGTGCGCCCGTTGAACGTCCCGACATAATTCGCGCTATCGTCGAGTTCGACCGCACTGAACCCCTCTGGCACCCCGTACGTGACCTTCAGTTCTGCGAATGAGTGCGACGAAACAAAAAGAAACGCACCCAGCCACAGCTTGTTGAAACGGAAAGGAGCTTGATAGGCGATCACGCTGATTTCTTCTCTTCTATGGAGGACTGGGATTTGGACGAGCGGCCATGGGAACTCGACAGGAAGCGAGCCCCGATCGAATCGGGGCTCCAGGTGGAACGATTACGGAGCGGCGGCTGCGACCGGCTCGAACACCATCACGAGATCGCCGCTGTAGCTGCCGTTGGTGCTGTTCGTACCGATCATGTCCGGCGCTTCGACGTCGATCTTCAGGTTGTGGACTTCGTCGTAACCATCGAGCGTCTTTGCCACTTGCGTGATCTTCTGGGTCGAGCCGAACGCGACCGCCTTGTCGCCACCGTTGCTCGACAGCGTCACTTGCGCGTTCTTCATCTCGTACCTGCCGCTCGACATCTTCAGCTCTTGCGCGAGCGACACGTTGAAGTCGGGGTTCTTCGTCCAGATGCGGATCGGCAGCGTCTTCGTGAATTGCTTCTGCTTGTAGTCCGTGGCATTCAGTTCTTCCGTGCCGTACCAGGTCGAGCCGTCCGGCTTCGACACGAACATGGCGTCGTTGATCTGCGCCGTCAGCGTGATCTTCTTCGAAACGGAGTCGAGCTTTGCCGTTTGCGCCTGTGCCGTTTGCGCCATGCCGAACAGTGCAGCGCCCATACCCAGTGCCAGCGCAATTTTGTTGAGTTTCATCGAATGATCTCTATGTAAAGAATTGATTTCGGAGCGAATTTCGATTAGCTAACCGATCGAAACCCGACGCGTGGAAGAATGAATTCCACTGTTGATATTTTATGAATGTTGCCAAAGTCGATAAACTGGACGATTTCGAATTTGCACGGCAAATCAGATAGGACAAGTACGAAAAATATAGATTCGTGGCTTTAAATCGTTGATTGTCAGGACGATTTGACAATGTTCCGAGCGAGATGATTAAAGTTTTGGTCGAGCGAATCGCACGCACGTCGTCGCCGTACGTTGCATCGAATGACAAAATCCGGAAGTTGGCAGCGAATGGTGGACGATCCGCGACGCGGCTTGTGGCGCCGGACGCGGCGTTCCCGAAAGGCGGACCGTGACGCACCGGGCGAGCGCGTCAGCACGAAATCACGTGTGGGCGCGTAGGGACTGAGGTGCCGGTGCCATGCGGGAGGCCTGCATCGAGCGTGCGGCGCGTCGGCGCCACGACGGGCGGTGGGAAACGCGACTGCGCGGAGCTTGCCACGGGGCCGGCGAACGCCCGAAATGATTTACACGATGCGCCAACCCGTGGGGGGGCATGACGAAGTATGGCCGGTCGTTCAAGCGATAGATGTCAAGGCGTAAGCACCATAACCCGACATGAATGCATCAGGTCACCGCGGAATCGCGGGCATTCGATCATGCTCGCCGGTACGTCGTCAGATACGAGCGGACGCCGCGCCATATCCGGTTCGGTCTGCTGCTCGTGGCCCTGCCCGGCGTAGCCGGCTTCTCCGCCGCGGGCATGTGCGTCCACGCCCGATGTCTTGCTCGCTTCGCCGATCGGCCGAGCATGCTTCGTGACGGCCGTGCCGGGTGCTCCATGACGATCGCCAACAATCGGTTCAGGCGCCACCTGGCCCCGCTTGTAACGCCTGCCGACGGCAACAATCACGGATGACTGTCACGGCGGGCGGGAAAACCGTCCGCATCCTGATAACCGTCTTCGACCCCGCCTCATAACCGGTGTCCTGGCCGCAAACCGTGACTGAACCGTTGTTGAAGCAGGCAACGGAGCCAACGCATCCGTTCTCGCGCCGAATCGATTGGCCAGCCCCACGCGCAGGATTTAACAATTTACAAGACTTTCCTAAAAATCTACACCGCCTTTTACATATTTAGTACTTGTACTAGTTATTTTCCCGTCAATTTGGATGCCGTCCCATTCACCATTCCTTCCCATATCTGGAAAATCCGTCTTGAAATGCACATGCCGACATTCATCGCGCACCCGCTCCGCAGCGGCTCTCGCGTTCGCATTTCACCCTCATATCAATCACCGTTTGGAACTAGATTAATGAAAATCACGAAAAGCACTCATGCTCTTTCCTTGATCCTGGCTGCCGCCGGTCTGGCTGCCGCTTCGGCCGCGCATGCATCCGACGGCACGATCACGTTCACGGGCAGCGTCATTGCCTCGACCTGCAAGGTGACGAACGGCTCGGCCAACACTATTGCCGTGACGCTGCCGAAGATCGGCGCGAACACGCTCGGCGAGGCGGGCAAGACGGCGGGCCGCACGCCGTTCTCCGTGGTGCTGGAAGGCTGCACCTCCGGCGGCGCGAACCCGACGAAGGTCGGCGTCGTGTTCGAATCCGGCTCGAACGTCAACCAGTCGACCGGCCGCCTGACGCTCGACGGCGGCACGGATGCCGCAAAGAACGTCGAAATCAACGTGCTCAACGACAAGCAAACGCCGATCAAGATCGGCGCGATGGGCGATCAAGGCGGTCAGCTCGTTGACATCGCGGCAGACGGCAAGGCAACGCTGAACTACTTCGCCGAGTACTACGCAACAGCCGCGGCCACCGCCGGCCAGGCCAACTCGAAGGTTCAGTACTCGCTGACCTACCAGTAATCGATCGCAACGGAATCCGAGGGGCTTTTCCAAAAAGACTTCCGGCCGGGCCTTTCCGGCTCCTCGGCATTCCGCCTGATAAGAACTACTACATATTTACCGGAGTTGACCATGCTGTCCGCAAAATATTTTTCGACGTTCGCGCTGTTTTCCGCCCTCGTCACGTCCCACGCCTGCGCCGACGTGGTGATTTCCGGGACGCGCGTGGTCTTTCCGGGCAACGACCGCGAGGTCACGGTCAAGCTCACGAACGAAGGCAAGGCACCCGTGCTCGTGCAGGCATGGCTCGACAAGGGCGACCCGAACGCGTCTCCCGACAATATCGACGTCCCGTTCACGCTGACGCCCGCGATGTTCCGGATGGAACCCGGCAAAGGGCAGACGCTGCGCATGATCTATACGCGCGAACCGCTTCCGGCCGACAAGGAATCGCTGTTCTGGCTCAACGTGCTCGAGATCCCGCCCAAAGCGGCGCCCGGAAACGACCGCAACCAGCTTCAGATCGCGTTCCGCTCGCGCATCAAGGTGATGTTCCGCCCGGAAGGCCTGACCGGCAACGCCAGCGCCGCGCCGAAGCAACTGAACTGGAGCCTCGTCAAGGCTGGCGAAGGGTATGCGCTGCAGGCCAGCAATCCGACGCCCTACGTCGTCAATCTGGGCAGCGTGTCGCTGAAGGCCGCCGGCCATCAATACGACGCGGGGATGGGATACGTGCTGCCCGGCGGCACGCAACAGTTCCCGGTCAACCAACTCGGCGCGCTGCCGTCGAGCGGTGCGACGGCCTCGTTCGGCAGTATCGACGACTGGGGTTCGTCGTCGGACAACGAGCGCCCCGTTTCGATAGCGCACTGACGCGATACCCAGCCGCGCCGCGCGCTGCGGGTTCGACATCCGCAATCGCAACGCGCACCGCCGCTTCACATCTTCGTCGGAGGCCAGGCCTCGCGAACAACACCGATTTTTCTATTTGCAACGAACGCCGAGCGATGCCGCGAAACACGCAGCCCGTAACGGGCTTTGCGCGTGGCGCCGTGCACCCGATCACGACAGGAGCAGCTGGGAATGACTTCGAATCGACATGTGCGCACGTACGTGCCCGGCATGCCGCACCTCAAGCCCATCTACGTGCTGGTTCTGTCCTGCATCGGCGCGTGGTCGCAAAACGCGCGTGCGGAAACGCCCCCGCCGTCTCTGCCCGCGCCGATCCAGGTCGCGCAGACGGAGTTCGCGCAGGTCGAATTCGATCCCGGCTTCCTGAGCAACGGCAACGGAAGGCAGGTCGACCTGTCGCGCTATGCGCGCGGCAACGTCGCGCTGCCGGGCGAATATAGCGTCGACCTCTACGTCGGCGCCGACTGGATCGGCCGGTACGACGTCCCGTTCAAGGCCGCGCCCGGCACGCCGGACGCGCAGCCTTGCTTCGACGAAAAGATGCTGAAGCGCATCGGCGTCGATTTCCGCAAACTGTCGCCCGAGCTCGTCGCGCAACTCGCCGTCGCAGGCGAATGCCGCCGCATCGGTCAAGTCATTCCGGAAGCGAGCGCCGCGTTCGATTTCAGCGAGCAGACGCTGACGTTGAGCATCCCGCAAGCGTCGCTCGCGCACCAGGCGCGTGGCTACGTGAGCCCCGACCAGTGGAGTTCGGGCGTGCCGGTCGCGATGCTCGGCTACAACTTCAACCTCTACGGCTCGAAGAACCGCGGCAGCTCGACGCAGACGCAAGGGTATCTCGGCCTGAGCGGCGGCGTGAACGTCGGTAACTGGCACTTCCGCCACGACGGCTCGTATAGCTGGTCGTCGCAAGGGAGCAGCCAGTACGACGACATTTCCACCTACGCTCAGCGCGACCTCCCGTCGCTGTCGTCGCAGCTCGTGATCGGCGAAACCTACACGTCCGGCGACCTGTTCGACTCCACGCAGTTCCGCGGCGTGCGACTGTCATCGGACGATCGCATGCTGCCCGATTCGCTGCGCGGGTACGCGCCGGTGGTGCGCGGCATCGCCAACACCAACGCGAAGGTCACGATTCGCCAGAACGGCGTGATGCTTTACGAGACGACCGTCGCGCCCGGTGCGTTCGAGATCAACGACCTCTATCCGACCGGCTATGGCGGCGACCTGCAGGTGTCCGTCACCGAAGCCGACGGCTCCGTGCATGCGTTCTCGGTGCCGTACGCGGCCGTTCCGATGTCGCTGCGACCCGGCATCAGCCGTTACAGCTTTTCCGTCGGCTCGCTGCGCAATCCGCAGGGCAGCAGCCATCCGTTGTTCGCGCAGGCCACGTACCAGCGCGGCCTGACAAACCTCATCACGGGCTATGGCGGCGTGACGGCCGCGACCGGCTATGTGTCCGCGATGGTCGGCGCCGCGCTCAATACGTCGATCGGCGCGTTCGGTGCGGACATCACGCATGCGACCACATCGATCCCGGGCGTGAAGCGCTTCAACGGCTCGAGCATGCGGGTCAGCTATTCGAAAACGATCGCGCGGACGAATACCGATATCGCGATCGCGGCGTACCGCTACTCGACGAGCGGCTACTTCGGCCTGAACGACGCGATGCGCACACGCGACACCGTGCGCGAGGGCGGGCTTGTCGACTCGATCTGGCGTCAGCGCAATCGCGCGTCGCTGACCCTCAGTCAGCGCCTCGGCGACAAGGGCGGCCAGCTCGGCGTCACCGCGTCGGCCTCCGACTACTGGAATCGCCAGGGCTCCGACACCAGCTATTCGGTCAGCTACAACAACGCGTACCGCAATATTTCGTACAACCTGTCGGCCGCGCGGCAGCGCAGCCAGGGCGGCGAAATGAGCACGCTGTACTACGTCAGCGTCACGATTCCGCTCGGCCGATCGCGGCCCACGACGGTGTCGGGCAGCGTCACGCACGATACCCGCGGCCGTACGCAGGTTCAGACGACGCTGTCGGATTCGCTCGGCGTCGACAATGCGCTGTCGTACAGCGTCAACGTGAACCACGCGTCCGATACCGGCAGTTCGAGCACCGACGGCGGCGGCAGCGCCACGTACCGTGCACGCTTCGCCGAACTCAGCGCGAGCGCCAGCGCGAGCGGCGATTATCAGCAGGGGTCGATCGGCATCCGCGGCGCGGCGGTCGCGCATGGCGGCGGCATCACGCTGTCGCAGCCGCTGTCCGAAACGTTCGGGATCGTCGAGGCGCCGGGCGCTGCCGGCGCGCGCATCACGAATGCGTCGGGCGTGCGCGTCGACGGTCGCGGTTATGCGATCGTGCCGTATCTGACGCCTTACAACCTGAACACGGTCGAGCTCGACCCGAAGGGCATCTCGATGGATGTCGAGCTGAAGGAGACGAGCCAGCAGGTCGCGCCGCGCGCCGGCGCCGTGCCGCTGCTGAAGTTCGCGACCGATACGGGGCGCGCGATCGTCATCAAGGCGCGGCAGGCGAACGGCGCGCCGTTGCCGTTCGGCGCGACCGTGTACGACCAATCGGGCAAGGAACTCGGCGTCGTCGGGCAGGCAAGCAAGATCTTTGCGCGCGGGCTCGACGCCCACGGCGAACTCACCGTCAAGTGGGCCGACGACGCGAATTCGTCCTGCCGCATCTCGTACGACCTTCCGGTTCGACAGGGCAAGCACGGTTCGAACGGATATAGCCAGATCGCCGGCGTCTGCGCTAAACCCTGACCGGCGTGGTGTGGCCGCGCGTGGTCCGGCGCGGCTGATCGCCCGCGAGCATGCCGTGCACGACATGAACCACGACCCATTCATTTACGAAGCAAGCGTACGCCTTGCTTCTTTTCAAAGGAGCAACGGGTGAAACCATCCACGAAACCTCGCTTATCCGCTTCGCGCGGTTGGAATGTCCTACTGTCGCTTCTTGCATTGGGATGTGCACCGTTCATCCTGTCGGACGCCGCTCGCGCATGTTCGTTTCCCGGCGATGCGCCTCCACCATTGTCTCCGACGCTCCAGACGAGCATTACGAGCAACCGGGACGCGAAAAATCCCGGCACGCTCGTGAATTCGGGCGCACTCAGTGAACAGCAAAGAACCACCTACTTCATAGGCCCGGACTGCGACGGCAAACAGTATAGAGTCCGGTCACCGGGAAAACTGGTTCCCGGCATCACCTTTTCCTATGGAGGAAAATCGCACCCGGTATATGAAACCGGCATTCCCGGAATCGGCTACGCACTCATGGCAGCGGTACAGAACGGCGCCAGCCCGCTATCACCGTGGTCCCCCGTTACTTCGGACTGGACACAGATTCCGGTGTACCCCTCCAGCTCGGACCTCTACGCTCGCGTTGCGCTTGTATTCAGCGGAGCACTCGTTTCGGGCTCCTATTCCATCCCCTATACCAAAATCGGAGACGTTTACTTGGACCAGGGCTCTGGAGGTCGTGCTTCCGCGATTTATATGAACCCGCTCAGGATCAACATCACCGCCACCAGCTGCTCACTGACGTCGGCCACGCAGAGCAGCGTCGCGCTACCGGAGCTGTTTGCCCCCAGGCTGGCTTCGGTGGGCGACGTGTCCACCGAATCCGGCACCACATCGCTCATGGTCAATTGCAAGCAATCGACCGGCGTCTACGTCACGTTGACCGATGTCGTCACGCCAACGAACACTGGAAACGTTCTCAGTCTCGCTCCCGAGGCGACGGCAACGGGTATCGGCATCCAGCTCTTCAAGGAGGGAAGTTCGACGCCGCTCGGTTTCGGCCCCGATTCCTCATTGAAAGGCAACACCAATCAGTGGCTCGCAGGCAGAGTGACGGGAAGCGGCACCCTGACCATTCCGATCGTCGCGAAATACGTGAAGACCGCACCTAAAATCACACCGGGGCAAGTCAACGCGCGGGCGTCCTTTACGCTTTCGTATCAATAGAGCCGAAGCGGATCGGGACAACCAGCCGTGCGCCGCCATCGGTCAGTTCGAGGTACGCGGCGCTCGCGTTTCGGCGCCGGACAACCGCTCCAGCGCGGCCGCGATCGTCGCGCGGCAGGCCGGCCATGCCGGCGCGAGCCCTTCCACGCCTTCATCCATCGCGATACGTTCCGCGCGCGCGCATGCGTCCCGTGTCCGCGTGTCGCCGGCCAGCGCGAAACCGCCTCGCAGCGAGTGCAATTCGGTCTTCAGCGTGCCGATATCGCCGCTCGCCAGCGCCGCGTCGATTGCCGCGAGCGAGCGAAGCGTCGCCTCGCACAGTTTCAGCCGGATCTCGTCGGTCATCGCCGGCTGCTTGCCGTGATCACCATGCTCCACGGCGGGCGAGCCGGAAGCCGCATGCCGCCTCAGCGCGGCATCGAGCGCCGACATCGACAGCGGCTTGAGTACGACTTCCGCGGCACCCACCCGTGCGCAGCGTCGGTAGTCTTCCTCCGTCGCATGCGCGGTCATCGCGATCACGGGCACCGTTGCCCCCTGTTCCCGCAGGAAATTCGTCAGCGCGTAGCCGTCGAGCTCCGGCATGCCCAGATCGGTCAACACGACATCGAACGGATGCTCGAAGAACGCCCGCATCGCCTCCACGCCGTTGCTGACGATTATCGCGTCGTACCCCAGCGCATCGAGCTGGTCGCGCAGCAACGCGCGGCTCGCGGGATGGTCCTCGGCAACGAGCACCCGCAACGGCGCGCGCGTTGGGTCATCCGGTTCCGGCCTGGCGTCGGCCGCCGCGTCGTGCTCGAACGTATCCGCACGCCATCCGGCCGGGGCGGCCGGCAGCGGCAGTGTCGCGGTGAACGTCGTGCCTTCGTCGACGCGGCTGTCGACGGTCAGTTCGCCGTGCATCAGCGTGGCGATATGGCGGCATAGCGGCAGCCCGAGGCCGGTGCCGCCAAAGCGGCGATAGGTCGATGCATCGGCCTGGATGTAGACGTCGAACAAAGCCGGCATGCGGTCGGCGGGTATGCCGATGCCGGTGTCCGCGACGCGTATTTCGAGGCCGCGCCTGTGGGCGCCGATGCGCGCCGGCCCTGCCGAGAGCGTCACGCTGCCGCGTTCGGTGAACTTGATCGCGTTGCTGACGAGGTTCGACACGAGTTGCCGCAGGCGGGTCGGGTCGCCGACATAACCATCGGCCAACTCCGCCGACACGGCGCACTCGAGCGCCAGTCCCTTTGCATCGGCGAGCGGACGGAAAAACGCCGCGATGTCGAGCAGCAGACGGCGGGGGTCGAACGGCATGACTTCCAGCGTCATCTGATTCGATTCCGCCTTCGACAGGTCCAGCACGTCGTTGATCACGCGCAGCAGCGCATCGGACGACGACACGATCGTGCCGAGCCGGCGCCGCAGCGGCGGCGCCATCTGCGCGTGCGCCATCAACTCCAGGTTGCCGATGATCGCGTTGAGCGGCGTGCGGATCTCGTGGCTCATCGTCGCGAGGAACGTCGACTTCGCCTTGTTCGCGAGTTCGGCCGCTTCGCGCGCCTCGCGCAGCTTTTCCTCCGCCTGCTTGCGCACCGTGATGTCGAGCAGCGTGCACAGCAGCACGTCGATGCCGCGGTACTTGGTGCGCGCGATGTGCGCGTCGAAATAGACGATGCCGGCCCCCGCGCGCTCGACGGCCAGCTCTCGCGTCACGCGCTTGCGCGCGTTGCCGGCCGGGGCGCCGTCCCGGTACGCGCGCCACAGCAGTGTGCCGAGCGGCTCGCCCGCCACCTCCCGCTCGTACGCGATCATCGCTTCGTTGCGCATGATCGCCTCGCCATCGGCAAAGGACAACAGCACGAGCCCGGCCGGCGCGGTCCGGATCAGTGTACGGTTGAGCGCCTCGCTTTCGATCAGGCGAATTGCACGGCGATTCGCCGGACGCAGCGCGCGCCGGTCGAAAGACACGATGGCGCCCCACAGCAGCCCAATGGCGAACACGGCGGCCCCGAGCGTCACGCCGAGGGCGGCGGCAATATCGTACAGAACGCCGCGCCACGAGAGCGTCGCCATCAGCACCGCATCCGATTCCCGTATCTGGCTGCCGATGACGAAGTGCGTGCCGACACGACGAACGACCGTTTGCGTGCGGCGCGCGTCGGCGAGCGCCAGGGCGGCTGTCACATCATCGGGTTGACGGCCGACCAGCAGATTGCCGCCGACGTCGACGAGCGCGTAGTCCGCGCCGATGCTCGACGGACGCACGATCTCGTCCATCTGCGGCCGGCTGTTGGTGATGAACCAGGCGACCGGCTTGCCGTTCGCGCCGCGCACCGGTTGCACCAGCCGCAACACGGCGCGCCCGAGCACCGGGTCGAATCGACGGTCGAGCGTGATCGCGTTCGCCGCGGAAGCCGCCGGGGCGGACGCGCCGTCGTTCAGCGGCCGCAGTTGCCGAACGAGTGCCCGCACGTCGAAACCGGCCGGCCACGAGAGCGCTCGCTTGACCACCGGATACCCCATCGCGACAAGATAATCGCCGTTCGAATCGATCAGATAGGACGCGAATACCGAAATCGCCGGTTTCGGCGGCAGCACGCCGGTCGTCTCCACCTGTCCGAGAAAGTTTTCGAGATAGGGCAGGCGCGTATTCGCCGGATCGGCTGACGGGACATCGACGAAGGCCGCGACCGCAACCGGCCCGATCCGGCCGACCAGGGTTTGTTTACCGCGCTTGCCGTCGAACAGCCCGGGCGAGCCCGGCGCAATGACGGGGCCGTGCGCCCAACGCTGCTCCATGTTGTCGACATAGCGATTCTGCAGCGCCTTCATCACCTCCAGCTCGGCAAAGAACTCCGCCTTGCGCTCGGTGAAGTCAACGCGGGCGCGCTCGAGGGATTCCTTCACATCGAGCAGCACGACGAGCGCCGCACACACCAGAATGAACACCGAGATCGCGGCGCCGCTTGCATACAGCAGGAACTGCTGCTGTCGCCTCACGCGAGCCGGTTCGAATGACTTGCGACCCGTCGGCGTGGCGGACGAAAGAAGTCTTTTCAGTTTTGCAGGCATGTCGTGTCGATCTCGTCACACGCGGCCGCGGATGCCGCATCGTTTACCGACCTCCACGCGTCGGCGCCCCGAAAACAGCGTTGTCGCGCGGCGCGCACCGCCGACACGCACATGCATCGTTTCAGCGGCACTGGCCCGCAGCGGAGTCGGAGCACAGCCGGCCCGCGGGCGCGTCACGTCCGCGACGCCTCGTCGTCGGGTGCGCCGTCGAGATCCTGTTCGCCGTTGTAGCGGATCAGATCCGCGTCGCGCACGATACCGAGTTTCTTCATTGCGCTCGACTTTTGGGAACTGACGGTCTGCTTGCTCCGATGAAGCTGCGTGGCGATCTCGCCCACCGTGTAGCCCGCACCGAACAATCGCACCACCTCGATTTCGCGCGTGGTCAATGCGCGCGCGGTGGGCTCGGGTTTGGCGTCGTGCAGGAGTTGCTTGATGTATGGCGACGTGTAGCTCGCACCGACGTACGCGGCATGCACGGCGCCGATCAGGTGCGAGATCGCATCGGACTTGCTGAGAATGCAGCTCACGCCCCGCTTGTGGATCGCGCGCAGCACGCTCGGATTGTCGATCATCGTGATCGTCACGATGCGCAGCGCCGGATAGCGCCGCTGCAGGAACGACAGCAGCACGAGCCCGTCGCCGTACTTGCCGCCCGGCATCACATAGTCGAGCACGAGCACGTCGCTCTGCTGCACGTCGAGCGCTGCAACCAGGTCCGTCGAATTCGAAACGGTGCCCACGAGCCCGATCGTGCTGTTGCCTTGCAGCGCCTGCGACATGCCCAGCGCGGACGCGGGATGATCGTCGGCTACCATCACGCGCACAAAAAATTCTTCCATGTTCCTGTTTCCGCCGAGGCTTTCGGTGATGCGCCGCTTCCCCGCCGCGATGGGAAGCATGCTCCCACCATCGTGTTGCAGGCCGTACTCGGCATACCGGGCAATAGCGGCTCAATTTTAGAATAATTTCCGGTTCGTCCGGAAATCGGCGTGCGGCCGAGCAGCGGACGGTACGCGCACTGCGCCGGCAGTGCACAGGATATGGCCGCACGTCCCCGTCGTGCGGATTTTTCGAAGTTATCGACGACTCGCCGCTTTTTACACGATACCGGAGCCGGCCACGCGCCCGCGAGGCATGGTCGCCACGCTACGTGGCGCGCTTTGGACAGCTCGGCTCGCCGGGCAGTTGCGAATTGCCAGGATGTCGGTGAGGCACCGCATAACGGCATTACCTGAAGGCGAATCGCTGAAATTCTGGCAACATGACTCGAGAAACCGATCCCCGGTCGACGCCGGGAGTCATATCAGCCTCGTGGCTTGCGCCACGCCGCACTTCCCCTCATTGCCTTCCGCGAGGATCGTCCCGATGCAAGAAACCCGCCCGCTGTTCGATCGCGTCCTGCTCACCAACGACGACGGATTCGACGCTCCCGGCCTTGAAATACTCGAACAGGTCGCCACGCAACTCGCCCGCGAAGTGTGGATCGTCGCGCCCGCCGAAGACCAGAGCGGCACGTCGCATTCGCTGAGCCTGCACGAACCGCTGCGCGTGCATCGCAAGGGCGAGCGCCGCTTCGCGGTGCGCGGCACGCCCGGCGACTGCGTCGCGATCGCGGTCAGCCACCTGATGAAGGGCGCGCGGCCGGACGTCGTGCTGTCGGGCGTGAATCGCGGCGCGAACCTCGGCACCGAAACGGTGTTTTCCGGCACGGTCGGCGCCGCGATGACGAGCATGCTGGTCGGCGTGCCGGCCATCGCGCTGAGCCAGGCGTTCACGGATCGCAACGCGGTGCCGTGGGGCACCGCGCTCGCGCACGCGCCGGACGTCATTCGCCGGCTCGCCGCCGCCGGCTGGGACAGCGATGCGTGCCTCAACGTCAATTTCCCGCCGCGGCCGGCCGACGACGTGCGCGGCCTGAAGGTGACGAACCAGGGCGCCGGCACGCTGCAGGGCGTCGAAATCGTGTCGGGACGCGATCCGCGCGAGATCGACTATCACTGGCTGAAGCTCGCGCGTGCGCCGCGCGATGACGATGCGGATTCGGAAACGGTCGCGCTCGGCGAAGGGTATATCGCGGTCACGCCGCTGAAGTTCGAACGCACGCACGACCAGGCGCTCGCGCGGCTGCGGTCGAACCTCGGCTGATCGATCCCCCTGCGAACGAACCCGGCGGTTGCGTACACGATGCGCGCACCGCCGCCGGTTCTCCGCGTCACCCCGTCACGTCAGGTTCAACCCGCCATCGAGCATCACGATCTCGCCCGTCACGTAATCGGACGCGACGAGCATCGCGACCGTCTGCGCGATATCGTCCGGCGTCGCCGCGCGACGCATCGGCGCGCGCTCGCGCCACAGCTGCTGCGCTTGCGTCCAGTCGGCGGTCAACGGCGTATCGACAAGCCCCGGCGCGACCGCATTGACGCGAATCGCCGGCGCAAGCGTGCGCGCGAGCAGCCGCGTCGTGTGATTGAGCGCGGCCTTCGCGGCCGCATACGGAATCGACGCGCCCTTCGGCCGCACGCCCGCATGCGAACTGACGTTCACGACGCACCCGGCACGCCCGTGCGACGCCGCCTCGCGCAGGGCGGCCTGCGCTTCGGCGACGAGCCGGAACGGCGCGATCACGTTGATCTCGTGCATTTCGCGCCACACGTCGGGCGTGGCCGCCGCGAGGTCGTCGTGCGCAATCACGCGGCTGACGCCCGCGTTGTTGACGAGCACGTCGAGCCGCCCGTGCACGGCGAGTGCGTCGCGGATCAATCTCACGCGCTCGGCGTCGTCGGCGAGATCGGCCTGCACATAGGCGCCGCCAAGTTCGCGCGCCATCGCACGCCCGGCGTCGGCCGAGGTGCGCGAATGCAGGATCACCGCGTAGCCGTCGGCCGCGAGGCGCCGCGCGACGGCCGCCCCGATTCCCGACGTCGAGCCGGTCACGAGCGCGACCGGCCGATGCACGCGCGACGCGCGCGGTTCGCCGGCAGCTTCGGCTTCGGTTTCAGGAGCCGTTTCGGAAATCGGGGCAGACATCGGCGGGAGCGGCGCGTCCATGGCGTGGAACCTTTCAGTGGCGTTCCCGCATCATAAGCGCGACAGGGTCGCGAGAAGCGAATTCATCGTGATTGACCGAACGGCCCGCTCCGTCGATGACGTTCGATCCGCCGTCACGGCGCCTTCGGCAGCTCGACATACTCCTCGAGCTGGCCGGCGATATACAGCCGCTTGCCGATACGCGGGTATTCGCACACGTCGTGTTCGAGCCGCTGCCCGCCAACGAGCAGCTCCAGCGGCGCCTCGCCGGTGTTCTGCACCGTATGCGCGTCGCCGCCGCGCGGAAAACCCAAAAAATCGCCGGGCCCGATTTCGCTGGCGTGCCCGCCGATCGTCACCGTGCCGGTGCCGGACAGCACGTACACGAATTCCTCTTCGTACAGATGGCGGTGATATTCGGCCGATTCGTGACCGGGCATCAGCGTGAGCAGATGAACGCCGAATTGCGTCAGGCCGGTCAGGTCGCCGAGTTGCCGCTTCAGACGAACGGCATTGGGATTGAGCGAATGCACCTCGCGCGTCGGTTCCATCTTCGCGATATCGGCGGCCTTCAGCAGTTCCCGGGGAAAGGAAGTCGACATGGGGATCTCGCAAGCGTGAATGCTTCGGTTGAACGCGCGGTGCCGGCGCGGCCCGCGCGATGACTATTGTCCGACATTTTCACGCCTGCGGATGTGTCGCGCGCCCCGCATGCCGCGCGGCACTTCATCGAACGCCAGAAAGTTGCGTACGCAACCGTTACGACGTCGGACGACGCGTGACGCTCAACCCGCGTGCACGCCGCGCAACCTCGTCAGCAATGCGACGAGCCGATCGATGTGCGCATCCTCCGTGCGCCACGACGACACGCTGATCCGGAACGCCGGCCGCCCCTGCCATACGGTCGCGCCGAACCACACGTCGCCCGACGCCTGCGCGGCTTCGAGAATCGCCGCCGTTTCCTCGTCGGTGCCGGCGCGCACGAGCACCTGGTTCAGCACGACGCGATTGATCACGTCGTAGCCGGCCGCACGCAGGCCATCCGCCACGCGCGCCGCCTGCGCGCAATGCCGCTCGACCATCGTCGCGACGCCCGCGCGGCCGAGCGAGCGCAGCGCGGCCCACACGGGAATGCCGCGCGCACGCCGCGAGAATTCGAGGTTCAGATTCTTCTGCGCATCCTGCGCGCCGCTCAGGTACACGGCGTCGCTGTTCATCGCGGTGGCGAGCGCGGCCGCGTCGCGGCAGATCACCATCGCGCCGTCGTACGGCGTGTTGAGCCACTTGTGACCATCGGTCGTCCAGCTGTCCGCGCCGTCGACGCCGTCCGTCAATGCGCGCTTCGACGAGGCCCGCGCCCACAGGCCGAACGCGCCGTCCACGTGGACCCACGCGCCGGCCGCCTTCGCGGGCGGAATCAGCGCCGCGAACGGATCGAATTCGCCGGTGTTCACTTCGCCGGCCTGCACGCAGAAGATCGTCATGTCGTCGAGCGGCGGCAACTGCGCCGGGTCGATCCGGCCGTGCGTATCGACCGGCGCGACGACGATGCGCTTCATCCCGAAGCCGAGTACGCGCAGCGCCTTCTTCACCGTGATGTGCGCGAGCGCGGAGATCACGACTTTCACCTCGGGGGCGCCGATCAGCCCGTCTTCGTCGATATCCCAGCCCTGGCGCGCGAGCAGCGCGCGCCGCGCGGCCACCAGCGCGACGAGCGTGCAGGCCGTCGCGCTCGTGCCGAAACCGACCGCGCTGCCTCCGGGCAACCCGAGCGCCTCGACGACCCAGCGCGCGGCCTGGCGCTCGAGCGTCGCGGCCACCGGCGAATTCGCATACGACGACGCGCACTGGTCCCACGCGAGCATCAGCCGCTCGGCCGCCGCCGCGGCCGGCAGCGTCGCGCCGATCACGAAGCCGAAGTAGTTCGGGCCATTCGATGCGACCGTCGCGGGCGTGCCGCGCTCGTCGAGCAGGCGCAGCACGTCGTCGGCCGGGCGGCCCGTATCGGGCAGCGGCTCGTCGAACGCCGCAAGGCCGGCGAGCGCCCCCGCATCGGGAAACGCGCGCCGTTCGTTCGTCGCGGCCAGATACGCGTGCGCGCGCCGGTCGGCATCGGCCAGCAGTGCAAGTTCATCCATGTCGGTTGCCTCGGTCGGAGTCAGAGTTGCGAGAGATCGCGGCCGAGCTGCCGCAGCGCGCCGTCGATCCGCTTGTAGTACGTGAACTTGCCGACGCGGGTCGCCTGCACGAGCCCGGCATCCGCGAGGATGCGCATGTGGCGCGTGGTCGTGGCCGGCGCGATGCCCAGTTTCTCGGTGATGTACGTGCAGCACACGCCGAGCGCGTCGACATCGCCGTGCGGCTGCGGCGGGAAATGCTTGCGCGGCTGCTTGAGCCAGCGCATCACGGCCAGACGGCTTTCGTTGGCCAGGGCGCTGAGGCGGGTGACGTCGTCCATAGGGTTCGGCTTCGTTTGTCGTTTTGAATATTAGCTAAATGACGAAATGTGGGCAATGAATCCGAGGCGCGCTTTTGGCGCGTGGTGTGGCTCGCCACGCGCCGGCATCGGGCGCCAGCACCGATGCAATCGCAGCGATATCGCCGCCGCAACCGCTCGCCGCTCGTACGCGGCGCAAGCAACGTGCCGCTACGCCAGCGCCTGCGCGAGCCTGTCGATCAACGCCCGCACGCGCCGCGGCTGCGCGACGCCGCCCGGATAGACGATCTGCAGATCTACGTCGCCCGGCGAGAACGCGCCGAGCACCTCGACGAGCGCGCCCGACGCCAGATCCCGCTCGATATCGACCAGCGACTTCAGCGCGATACCGTGCCCCGCGACGCACCACGCACGTACGAGCGCGCCGTCGTTGGCGACGCGCCGGCCGCGCACCACCACGCGCTTCAATGTGCCGTCGATGCTGAACGGCCATTCGGCATACAGATCCTGGCCGAAGCGCATCACGATGCAGTCGTGTTCGGCGAGTTCGTCCGGATGCCGTGGCGTGCCATGCGCGGCGAGATACGCGGGCGACGCGCACACCGCGCGCCGCGCCCGGCCGAGCGAGCGGCTGCGCAACGAGCTGTCGGCCAGCGTGCCGCGGCGGATCGCGAAATCGAGCCCGAGTCCGACGAGATCGACATATCCGTCGCCGAGATGCAGGTCGACCGTCACGCCCGGATGCTCGGCCAGGAATGCGTCGACGATCGGCACGACCCGCTCGCGCCCGAGATCGGCCGGCGCGCTGAGCCGCACGGGCCCCGACAGCGTCTGCATGCCCAGCCGCACACGGCTTTCCAGTTCGTCGGCCTCGGCCAGCAGGCGTCGCGCGCCGTCCACCAGCGTGCGCCCCTCGTCGGTCAGGCTGATCGCGCGCGTCGTGCGCGTGAGCAGCGCGGCGCCGTAGTGGCGCTCGAGCGCCGTCAGCCGTTCGGACACCGTGGCCGGCGACAGGCCGACCTCGCGGCCGGCCGCGGCCAGCCCGCCCTTCTCCACGATGCGCAGGAACAGCGCGAGGTTGTCGAGCAGCATTGTTCGCTCCATCCGAAGGATATTTTCGCCATCTTCCGGATTATCTGGAAAAGCCGCAAACGGTACAGTGATCGCGTGACGATCGACGCGCGGCCGCGCCGCGCTCACACGACGAAAGGAAATGCACATGGAATACCGTACGCTCGGCCGCTCCGGCCTCAAGGTCCCCGCCCTGAGCTTCGGCGCCGGCACCTTCGGCGGCACCGGCCCGCTGTTCAGCGCATGGGGCAATACCGGCGTCGACGAAGCGCGCCGCCTGGTCGACATCTGCCTCGAAGCCGGCGTCAACCTGTTCGACACGGCCGACGTGTATTCCGACGGCGCGTCCGAACGCGTGCTCGGCGCCGCGCTCAAGGGGCGCCGCGACCAGGCGTTGATCTCGACCAAGACGGGCCTGCCGACCGGCGACGGCCCGAACGACGCGGGCACGTCGCGCGCACGGCTGGTGCGCGCCGTCGACGACGCGCTGCGCCGCCTCGACACCGACTACATCGACCTGCTGCAACTGCACGCGTTCGATGCGAGCACGCCGGTCGAGGAAGTGATGTCGACGCTCGACGATCTCGTGCGCGCGGGCAAGCTCCGTTATATCGGCGTGTCGAACTTCGCCGGCTGGCAGATCATGAAGTCGCTCGCGGCGGCCGACCGGCACGGCTGGTCGCGCTACGTCGCGAACCAGGTGTACTACTCGCTCGTCGGCCGCGACTACGAATGGGACCTGATGCCGCTCGGCGCCGATCAGGGCCTCGGCGCGCTGGTGTGGAGCCCGCTCGGCTGGGGCCGGCTCACCGGCAAGATCCGGCGCAACGCGCCGCTGCCCGAACGCAGCCGCCTGCATGAAACGGCCAGCTACGGGCCGCCGGTCGACGACGCGCGCCTGTACGACGTGGTCGACGCGCTCGACGCGATCGCGGAGGAAACCGGCAAGACGGTGCCGCAGATCGCGCTGAACTGGCTGCTGCAGCGGCCGACCGTGTCGTCGGTGATCGTCGGCGCGCGCGACGAGGAACAGTTGCGGCAGAACCTCGGCGCGGTCGGCTGGGCGCTGACCGATGCGCAGATGGCGACGCTCGATGCGGCGAGCGCGGTGGAAGCGCCGTATCCGCATTTCCCGTATCGCCGGCAGGCAGCGTTCGCGCGGCTCGATCCGCCGATGCGCGGGTAAAGGGCAACGCTGACGCGGCGGCGCGACTCGTCGGTCGCGCCGATGTTCGATGCCCGCGAAGACGACTGCGACCAGCGGCAGAATCCGATTTCGCCTCGGGAGCAAGTTGATCTATTCGCTCAATCCCACGGATTCAGAATCGCGACACCGGTTTCAACAAAACCGGCAACGTTGCGCGTCACGACCGTCATGCCATGCACGATCGCCGTCGCAGCAATGAGCGCGTCCCGCTCGGATCGCCGGTCCGGCACATGGAGCCGTGCGCATCGTTGGGCGACGGCGGTATCGACCGGTAACACGCGCCCAGCGAACTCGGGCAGCACGTGCCCGTCAAGCCATGCCCTGAGAAGCGCCCCCTGTTCCGTGCCTCTGCGCTCGACCTGCAAGACACCGGTCTCCAGCTCCATGATCGTGATGGCCGAGACAAACAGCACCGACGCATCGACGGTCGAACACCAGGCCGCCACGTTCCTGTCCGCCTTGCCCGCCCGCACTTTCCGGAGTTCCGAAACCACATTGGTATCAAGAACGAACATCATCAGAAGCCGACCTCCTTGATTTTGACGTTTGCGGGCGGCGGGTCGAACTCAATGTCCTCGACACCCGGCATAGCGAGCGAGTCGGCAATGTTGCGCCGCTGCCGGGTGAGACGCTGGTATTCCTCGAAACTCAGCAGCACATGGGCCGGCCTGCCGCGGTCGGTGATGAACACGGGGCCATCCTTCGTCGCCTTCTTTGCCTTGGTCACGTCCTGGTTGAGCTCACGACTCGAGAGGGTGGTGATGGTCACGATGGACTCCTGCAAGCCATATATGTAGGTATGTTGCTACAAAATGTGAATCCGTGTCACTCCTGGCCCTGTGCGCCGGGATTCCTCGCGATATCTGTAGCAACGTCCTACAGTTACGAGAAACAACCGCACCGCATCCCCTGCTCGGCGATGCGCACCCGAATCCGAGGACTGCCCATGCCGAGTATCTTCGCCGCACCCGCCAATGCCCCGCCGGGCCCCGTCGCGGCGGAAACGCGCATGGTGCACGACGTGGCGACGCTGAAGCCGTCCGACTACCGCTCGGCGGACGGCGCGTCGTGGGTCATCTCGACCATCACGCCGGCCGCTGACAGCGGCGCGAACGTCACGGGCAACACGTATTTCGACACCGCGAAAGGCCGCACCGTCCCGGTACCCGACGCGCGCCGCCGCTATGCGAATCGCGGCACGTGGCAGGTCGTCGCGAGCGCGAGCCCCGCCGTGCCCGCGGCGGGCCGCTACGACTGGCTCACGCTCGCGTGGCTGCCGATCAACCGGCGGCCGCCGCCGCAAACGCCCGAGCATCTGTATTCGCCGTTCATTCGCGGCGGCACGATCGTCTATCGGTGGAATCCGGCCGCCGAAGGCGGCGAGCAGTTCGGCAACGTGCGGATGATCTTTCCGGAGTGGGCGCGGCAGGTGGCCGACGCGTTGCGGTCCGCACCGGCCGCGACGCAAGACGGTGTGTCGTCGGCGTCGCAACCGGCACTCGAGCGCCTGAAAGCGGACACGAATCCGATGACCGCCGTACTCGACTTCGGCGATGCGCTGCGCGAGGAACCCGCGGAGCGGATCGTTGCCCGACTGCCTGCGCTGCTGAGGGTGGAAGACCGGCGTGAACTATCGGCGATCGTGTTCCTGTGCCTGTCCGCCGCGCGCGATGAAGACCGGCCACGCTTCGTCGACACGATCAACGCGACGATCGCGGGAACCGACGACCGCGCGCGCCTGCTGGCGATCGCGTACGGCGCGTTCGCCGCAGGACGAACGCAACCGGTTCCATTCGGCGACAAAGCGCTGAATGCGTTCGTCAACGATGTGTTCGGTGCGCTGAAACAGCGGACGGCGGCGCTCGGCATACCGGTCACGCAAGGGTCGCCGTGGTACGCGTTCTTTACCGCGTATCGGCTCGGTGAGGCGGAATCGGGCAACGGCTCCCGACGCTGACGGCATCACGCTTCGCACTTCCCGCTTCCCGCAAGCCTGCCTGTCTATCAAAAAGCCGCCGCTGCTTGCGGCCGCAACGACGGCCGGCGCTTACGCCGCCTTTCGCTTGCGCGTGTCTCCTGCGTTCGATAAGACCCGCCTCACGGGAATTCCCGCCTGAATCAGCCGGGACCGAGTGATCGATGCGCGCCCGTTTTTTATCCTTGCATGACGCACCGACGGACAGACAACGGCCAGCCGTTCGCACAACGCATCGCCAGGCCGCGGTCCCGCGCGATTCGTTCGCCGTCCGCACAGGTGATGTTTTCCCGGCGGTGGCGCGTATTCGCGGCGACGTCCCTATAGTTCGAGGCACTCGACATTTCCACAGGAGCCCCGTCATGTTTGCATTCTCGATCCGCAACCTCGCCCGCTACGCCGTCCTCGCGTCGGCCGCCACCATGCTGCCGACCGCCGAAGCCGCATCCAGCCTGCCCGCCACGCCGACGATTCGCGCGATGGCCGGCGCGCAACCGATCGACCATCTCGACCCGAAGACGACCGCGCTCGTCGTCATCGATTTCCAGAACGAATACCTGAACGGCAGGATGCCGATCGCCGACGTCCAACAGGCGATGGCCAACGCGAAGCGCCTGATCGACTTCGCGGACCGCAACGGCATGCGCGTCTACCAGGTCCAGCACGTCGCGCCGGCAGGCTCGGCGTTGTTCGCACTCGGCGGCAAGACCGTCGAGTTCATTCCGGAAATGAAGCCGCGCGCGCAGGACGTGGTCGTGCGGAAGGAAACGGTCAGCGTGTTCGCGAGCACCGATATCGACAAGCGCCTGAAGGCGGACGGTATCAAGACGCTGGTGATCGCGGGCCTGATGACGCACGCATGCGTCGCCGGCGCCGCCCGGGATGCCGCGCCGCTCGGCTACGGCGTCGTGGTAGCATCGGACGCCTCTGCGACGCGCGCCATCGCACGCGCGAACGGCCAGTCGATCGACAAGGACACGCTGCACCGCGCCGCGCTCGCCGAGATCGAGGATACGTTCGGCGACGTGAAGACGACGGCCGACATCCTCGCCCTGCCGCTGCGCTGATCGTTCGCCGCACCGCACCCGTCGAAGCGGGTGCGGCGGCCCGATCACCGTTTCTTCCGCGAACCGGAGCCCGACATGGATCAACTGCTCGCGATGCGCGTCTATCGGAGCCTCGTCGAAGCAAAAGGATTCTCGGCCGCGGCCGATCGCCTCGACACGACCCATTCGACCGTATCGCGCCAGTTGAAACTGCTCGAAGCCGGCCTGGGCGTGCAGCTCGTCAACCGCAACACGCGCCATTTCTCGCTGACACCCGCCGGCGAGCGCTATTACGACGCATGCGTCGAGATTCTCGAGCGCGTCGCGGCAGCGGCGGAGAGTGTGACCGATACGCCCGGCCAGCCGTCGGGCGTATTGCGCGTCAGCATGCCGCTGTCGGTCGGCACGCTGGAAATGCCGGCATGGCTGCCCGCGTTCCGCACCGCCTACCCCGACATTCGCCTCGACGTGTCGTGCAGCGACCGCTTCGTCAATCTGATCGGCGAAGGGTTCGACGTCGCGCTGCGCATCAGCGGCGAACTGCCGGACTCCGATCTCGTCGCGAAAACCCTGGCGCTCTCCGACGAAATTCTCGTCGCGGCGCCGGACTATGTCGCGCGCTGCGGCCTGCCGCGCACACCCGCTGAACTGGCGAAACACGATCTGCTCGCCTACAGCGGCGGCGGCGACCGGATCAGTTGGCGCGTCACACCGCCGAACGGCGCACCGGTCACGGTGCGGCTCGACGGCCCGCTGCGCATCGATGCGATCACCGCGTTGCATGCGGCCGCGCTCGGCGGCCTCGGCATCGGCGCCTTCACGCACCACACGGTAAGCAACGACATCGCGCACGGGCGGCTCGTCCCGATCCTGCCCGGCCATACGCTGGCGAAGCGCCGCTACTACGCGCTGTATCCGAAATCCCGGCACGTGCCGCCGAAGGTGCGCGCGTTTGTCGACTTCGTCGCCGCGCTTTACGGCACGCATGCCGGCGGCGACGGCCAGTGAGCAAGCGATCGACAGCCGCCCGCGGATGCGCCGGGGCAGCCGCGACGGGCGTCATGTCGCGAACGCGTGAATGCCCTGTGCTCGCATCTGGCAGCGTTCCTATTCCGTTAAACCAGCCGATATACACCGGAGTGCGGCCGCGCCCACCGACCGCCACAAGGCATTCACGCGTGCACGCACGACGCCAAAAAAAGCGGCCGCTCGCGAGCGGAGCGGCCGTCAAGGAGAGATCCCTGTGCGGGATACCGGCGGACACCACACCAGACCGGCATGCATATTGTTGATGAACGGCACGCTGCTGACCATCGGCCCCGTCTGATTCGCTGCACGCCGACGTGAACGGCATGCAATCCCGGGCTACCCCGCCTGGCGCCTGTCGCTTTCCGCAACACGCCGTTACGTTCCGGAAAGGAACCCCATCCGCGGCAACCGGTCGAAACGCCGCACGACCGCCGACGGCTCGATCGCCGCGGCGGCCATCCGCCTTTCAGCCCCGCTCGATCACGTCCATCATTCTTCCTGCCTCATGCTGAGCATCGGTCCCTTCTCGATCCGCGTCGTCGCGGTAGCCGTCGCCGCGCTGCTGGCGTGGCTCGTCGCGCGCTTCATCCAGCGCCGTCCGCCGGACGGGCATCACAAGAGCGCGTCGAGCCTGATCCTCGACGTGCTGCTGCTCGGGCTGATCGCCGCTCGGGTCGGTTACGTCGCGCAATGGTGGCCGGATTATGCGGCGACGCCGCGCGCGATCGTCGCGCTCGGCGACGGCGGCTTCGACGCGCGCATCGGTATCGCGGCCGCGCTGGTGTTCGCCGGCTGGCGCCTGCGCCGTCTGCCCGCGCTGCGTCGGCCGGTGCTCGCCGGCATCGTCGCGGGCCTCGGTGCGTGGGGTATCGCGCAAGGCACGCTCGCGACGTTGCAGCGCGGCGCGCCGCCGCTTGCCGCGATGCCGCTCCAGGCGCTCGATTCGACGCCCGTGTTGCCGGCGGGCTTCGTCGGCAAGCCGGTCGTCGTGAACCTGTGGGCGACGTGGTGCGCGCCGTGCCGCCGCGAGATGCCGATCCTCGAACAGGCGCAGCGCGACCATCCGGGCATCACGGTACTGATGCTCAACCAGGGGGAAAGCGCGCAAGCGGTGCGCGCGTTCCTCGAACAGCAGCACCTGCGCTTCGATCACGTGCTGCTCGACCCTTCGCTGCACGCAATGCATGCGTATGGCTCGCGCGGGCTGCCGACCACGTTGTTCTTCGACGCGAAAGGCCAACTCGTGGAATCGCACATGGGCGAGCTGACCGCCGCGCGGTTGAAGGACACCGTTACGCAACGCTTCGGGCAGTAGCCCGCAACGCAGGAATCAGACCTGTCCGATAGGCCGGGCGATACACGGCCCGTACACTCGGGCCCATGATTTCGCTGATCCAGTCCGCCTTCGATATGGCGCGCGATGCGGTCGCGCACGTCGCGCGCCGCCCTTCGTTCCTGCGCAAGCTCGACATCGCCGTGCTCGCGCTGATCGTCGCGAGCGTGCTCGTCGTGATGGCCGACAGCGTGCAGGAGTTGCACCAGCAATACGGCCACGCGCTCTACGCGGCCGAATGGGCGTTCACGCTGCTGTTTTCCGCCGAGTACCTGCTGCGCCTCTGCACCGCGAAGAAGCCGGCCGCGTATGCGCGCAGCTTCTTCGGCATCGTCGATCTCGTGTCGGTGCTGCCGACCTACCTCGCGTTCTTCTTCCCGGGCCTGCACGCGCTGATCGACGTGCGGCTGCTGCGGCTGCTGCGCGTGTTCCGCATCCTCGGGCTGTCGATCTATCTCGAGGAAGGGCAGATGTTGATCCGCGCGCTCACGCGTGCGCGGCGCAAGATCTTCGTGTTCATCGGCGGGATGTTCGTGCTCGTCGTGATTCTCGGCACCGTGATCTTTCTCGTGGAAGGGCCGGAGCACGGGATCACGAGCATTCCGGTGGGCGTCTACTGGGCGGCCGTGACGATGAGCACGACCGGATACGGCGACCTGACGCCCGTCACGCCGCTCGGCCGGTTGATCACGTCGTGCGCGATTCTGCTCGGCTACGGGATCATCGCGTTCCCGACCGGGATCATGGGCGCGGAGCTGGTCGCGTCGGCGCTGGAGCACAAGCGGGCCGGCAAGGGCGACATATCCTGTTGCCCGCATTGCGGCGCCACGCTCCCGTCGCATGGGGAAACCGATGCGGCACCGCGCGGGCGCGCGGATGTGCATCGAAACGACACGTAGCCGACATTGCCGCCGGCCTCGAAAGCAGGCCACGACGACGCCCCTTCATCGCGCCTACCCGCCCAGCGTCTGCACGAACGCGGCCACTCCCGTCAGCATGATCTGCACGCCCACGCACAGCAGCAGGAATGCGGAGACGCGCATCGCGACCTTCGTCCCTTCGCTGCCGAGATAGCGCGCGAGCGTCGTCGCGCGGCTGTAGATCTGCCAGATCGCGAACGCGACGAGCGCCGCGACCGCCGCCGATACGACCCCCGACAACAGATAGTCGCTCGCCGTATGCGCGCGGTTCGCGTGCAGTGCGATGCCGGCCGCGATCGAGCCCGGGCCGATCGTCAGCGGCACGGTCAGCGGAAAGAACGCGCGCGACATCAGCTTGTGCAGGTCATCGCCGTGCGCGGCGGCGTCGCCGCCGGCCGGTACGTCCGGCGCGTTCAGCATCGACCAGCCGGCCACGGCCACCGCGAAGCCGCCACCGATCCGCAGCGCCTCCATCGATATTCCGAAGAAATTCAGCACCGGCGCGCCGGCGAAGAAAATCACGAGCAGCGTGGCGAAGACGTTCGTCGCGAGCCGCTTCGACAGAATCGCGCGCTCGGCTTCGGTCAGCGATTGCGTGCGCTCGAGAAACACGAATGCCATACCGACCGGATTGATGATGCCGATCAGGCCGGTGAAGCCGAACAGGATTTCAGGGATCAGACGGTCGAGCTGCATCGATCGTACTCTCCGGTAACGAACAGGAATAAAAAAGCGGCCAGTCGGGAAGACCAGCCGCGAAGAGGAGATATCTCCATGATCCGGCACACGGGGGTGTGCCGGGCCGCAGAACCTGAATTGTCGGGAATATGAACCGGGAAGGAAATCAGCCACGTCCGATTTTTGCGTCGCAGATCATCAGCATCGCGACGGCCGACCCCGGACAGACGCCCTGAAACTGGCTGGACGCCAGCAACGGCGCGGGCACCGCCTCGCGGGCGATACGGACGAAGCCTTGCGTGACGAAGTAGTCTTCCGCCGTCGTGGTCAGCAGCGCGACCGACTGGACGGCACGCGCGCGGCATTCCGCGAGCAGGCGGGCCACCAGCATCCGCCCGACGCCGGCGCGACGCGCGTGCTCGACGACAGCGATCGAACGAATGAGCGCATGGCGTCCGTGGAACTCGATTCCACCACACCCAACGATGCCGGATGCCGCGTCGGCAACGACGAAATGCGGCAGATGTACGGCAACGCCCGCAGTCGGCAAACCGCTGGCACGAAGCAGCGCGTCGATCGCGGTCAGATCGGATTCGGTCGCTTGACGAAGAAACACCATGGTTCCACTCCCGGTTTGCCGTGACATTCCCCGAATCCAGCACACTCGCGCAAATCCGACGCGCCGCGCCGGAATGCGCGCGATGCGCCCGGGTGTCCATTCAATGGCAATCTGTTTACATTTACATGCGGAATGCACATGCGAATGCCCGCTCGCCGCGTTGTGCGCCTTGGCGATACGTCGAGTATTCGGGGCGTCGCGTTCCGTATGTCAACAGACCCTAGATACGCGCTTGATTGACGCGCTTCGACAGTTCCTCCGCGCTTTCCTTGCGCTCGCTGTACCGGTCGACCAGATAGGGGCCGACGTCGCGCGTGAGCAGCGTGAACTTCACCAGTTCCTCCATCACGTCCACCACGCGATCGAAATACGCGGACGGCTTCATCCGTCCCGCTTCGTCGAATTCCATGAACGCCTTGGCCACCGACGACTGGTTCGGGATGGTCAGCATGCGCATCCAGCGCCCGAGCACGCGCATCTGGTTCACCGCGTTGAACGACTGCGAGCCGCCGCTCACCTGCATCACCGCGAGCGTCTTGCCCTGCGTCGGCCGCACGGCGCCCGTCGACAGCGGAATCCAGTCGATCTGCGCTTTCATGATGCCGGTCATCGCGCCGTGCCGTTCCGGCGAGCACCACACCATGCCTTCGGACCACATCACGTGCTCGCGCAGCTCGACCACTTTCGGGTGGCTCTCCGGCGCATCGTCCGGCAGCGGCAATCCGCTCGGATTGAACATGCGCACCTCGGCGCCCATCGCCGTGAGCAACCGCGCGGCTTCCTCGGTCAGCAGACGGCTGAACGAACGCTCACGCAGCGAGCCGTACAGAAGCAGGAACCTCGGCGAATGGGTCGATGGCGCCGCGGGCCGCAGGTGCGCGACGTCCGGCACTTGAAACAGCGTGGCGTCGAGTTGCGGCAGGTCTTTCAGGGAGTCGGTCATGGGGCGGTTCTCTCGTGATCTCGGGCCCGGCACTCGTACCAGCCCTTCGACCGGTTGACGATACGCACGACCAGCAGCATCGTCGGCACCTCGATCAGCACGCCGACGACGGTGGCCAGCGCCGCGCCGGATTGAAAACCGAACAGGCTGATCGCGGCCGCGACCGCCAGCTCGAAAAAGTTGGATGCGCCGATCAGCGCCGACGGGCAGGCCACGCTGTGCTTCTCGCCCACCGCGCGATTGAGCCAGTACGCGAGCGCCGAATTGAAGAACACCTGAAGCAGGATCGGCACCGCGAGCAGCGCGATCACGAGCGGCTGCCGCAGGATCGCTTCGCCCTGAAACGCGAACAGCAGCACGAGCGTGGCCAGCAGCGCGGCGATCGACCACGGGCCGGTCTTCGCCATGGCGGCGTCGAACGCCGCCTGCCCCTTCGCGAGCAGCATCTTGCGCCACAGCTGCGCGAAGATCACCGGAATCACGATGTAGAGCACGACCGACGTGAGCAGCGTCGCCCACGGCACCGTGATGGCCGACATCCCCAGCAGCAGGCCGACCAGCGGCGCGAACGCGATCACCATGATGCTGTCGTTCAGCGCGACCTGCGACAGCGTGAACAGCGGATCGCCGCCCGTCAGCCGGCTCCAGACGAACACCATCGCCGTGCACGGCGCCGCGGCCAGCAGGATCAGGCCCGCGATGTAGCTGTCGAGCTGTTCGGCCGGCAGCATCGGCGCGAACAGATGGCGGATGAACAGCCAGCCGAGAAACGCCATCGAGAACGGCTTGACGAGCCAGTTCACGACGAGCGTGACGCCGATGCCTCTCACATGCCGACGCACCTCGTGCAGCGCGCCGAAGTCGACCTTGACCAGCATCGGGACGATCATCACCCAGATCAGCAGCCCGACCGGGAGATTGACCTGCGCGTACGCCATCCGGCCGATCCGCTGGAACAGGTCGGGCAGCACCTGGCCGAGCGCGATGCCGGCGACGATGCACAGCGCGACCCAGATCGTCAGGTAGCGTTCGAAGAAGTTGATGGAAGGCTTTGCGACAGCCTTGCCCGGCGGGGCGACGTTGGACGTGTTCATCGGACAGGTTCAGCCTCGAAGTCGTTGGCGCTCGCGCGTTTCGGCAGACCGCCGCGCAAATGATCAGGTTTGCGAGATCGCGGTCAACGCCGTCTGGAGTTCGGCATGGCTCATGCGGTCCAGCGGCAGCGCGAGCAACTGCAGCATGCGATAGCCGATCGCCTGACGCGTGAGTTCGAACGCGCGGCGCTTGCCTTCGTCACCGCCCGTCGCATTCGACGGATCGGCGTAACCCCAATGGACTTTGACCGGGCTGCCGGGCCAGTACGGACAGGTTTCCGCCGCCGCGCCGTCGCACACGGTGATGACGACGCGCATTTCCGGCACGCCGTCGCCAACGAACTCGTCCCAGCTCTTGCTGCGGTATCCGGCCACGTCGACGCCGGCGTTCGTCAGCGCTTCCAGCGCGAACGGATTGAGGCGACCGCTCGGCGCGCTGCCGGCGCTGTAGGCACGCACATCCTTGCCGAGCTTCGCGGCCCAGTGATTGAGCATGCCCTCGGCCAGCACGCTGCGTGCCGAGTTGTGGGTACAGAGGATCAGGATGTTGGCGGTCATGGGCGATGCGCGCGAATGCGCGTCAGGATTGCCGGTTGCGGTTGCTCTTTGCCGACGGCGAACAGACGGAAACCGGCGAACACGGATTCCCGCCGCAACAGTTCTCCGTGAGATAGCCCAGCAGCCCGTTCATCGTGTCGAAGTTCGCGCAGTAGAAAACGAAGCGGCCTTCCTGGCGGCTGGTGACGAGCTGCGCATGAGCGAGTTCCTTCAGGTGAAAGGACAGCGACGATGGCGGCACGTCGAGCAGCGTCGCGATCCGGCCGGCCGGCATGCCTTGCGGCCCCGCCTGCACGAGCGCGCGAAAGACGGCAAGCCGGGATTCATGCGCGAGCGCGGCAAGGGCGGCAATGGTCTGGTTCGTTTCCATTGTTCGATAATAATCGAAATATGGAAACCAGGAAAGCGACGCCGAACCACGGCGTCGCCGGAATGGTCTGCCCCCAAGACAATGCGCGCCGTGCCCCGCGCGACGTGCGCCGTCAGCGCCCGATCAACCGCGTGTGACTCGGCAACGCGACCGTGAGATCGGTGTCGCCCGCTGCCGGCCGCGACACGTCACGCGTCGTGGCAAGCCATTGCGCGAACTCGGCGGCGGTCATGCCGACGGCCTCGGCCGAACTCGATGCGGGCGTGCCCGCCGGCTCGCCTGCCGCGTGTGCGGCCCGTTGCGCATGCGTTGCCGCACCACGAGATGGCGGGGCCGCCGGCGCGTTCGACGCCGCGTCCGGCGCCTTTTTGCCGCGCGACATGGCGGCAGGCTTCGCCGCCGAACGCGCGGCGGCAGCAGCCGGCTTCGCGGTGACCGGCGATGCGGGTTCGGCATCCGGCGCCGCGGCTTGCGCCACGACGGCATCCGATGCGATCGCCATCGCCACGGCCACCGGCGCATCGCCCGACGGCGCGCGGCCGGCATGCAGTGCACGCGATGCCGCGGATGCCGCTTCCGCCGCCTCCACCGCAACAGCCGCCGGACCGGCAACCTGGCCGTCCGCGGCCGTCGCACGACCGGCCGGCACGATCGCCACTTCCGCCGCCCTGCCGGTCGCCTGCGCCACCTGCGTCGCGGCAACGGCCGCCGTCGGCGCCGCCAGGATTGCCGCCGAATAGACGGCGCCATGCTCCGCCGCATGCTGACGTTCATCGACGAAATGCGTCGCGAAAACGCACGTCGCGCCGAACAGCGCGCACGCCATCAGCGTGAGCCGCCAGTGGCGGCGCAGCGGGTGCGGCCGGACCCATGCCCGGTTATCCGAGCCGAAATCCTCCGCACGCACCGCCTTCTCGGCTTTGCGCGACTTCGTTGCGTGAACAACCATATCGGCTTGCCCGGCCGCGGGCATCGCCGCGCGGCGCGTGCCCTTCAGGTCGAACACGTTCGGTTTCGGCCGCCGGCTCGCCACGAACGGCCGGCGCCGCCGGCCGTACGGCGGCGGCACATCCGAGAACGGATGCGCGAGCGGAATCGCGTAATGGCCGGTGATGTCCTGCATGCTCATGATGTCGACGACGCATTGCGCGACATCCGCCGCGGCAATCCGTGCTCCCGTAGTTGAACGAATGACCCCGAGTATCGCCGTCGCGCCGGTTTCGGTAAATCGGACTGCGTTACCTTCGATCCGGACCGTAGTCGGCCTGGTCCTACCGATCCGCGGCCGGCCCGGCGGACGGCACTTAGAACCGGCCGCGCAAGCCGATGAACACCTCGTTCGACGACAGCTTCGACTTCAGTTGTTCGTCGCGCGCGTTGATGCGGTTCGCGAACGTGTTGAAGCCGGTCTCGACGTTGCCCATGTCGACATAGCGATACCCGAGGTCGATCGAGAAGCGCTTGTTGATCGCATAGCTCACGCCCGCGCCGGCCGAATACGCGAGATTGGTCTGCGTCTTCGACGCGAAGCGGCGCGTGTCGTTGGTCTGCCAGCCGTCGGCCGACACGATCGCGACGCCGATGCCGAGCGTGCCGTACACGGAGAAGCCGCGGCCGAGATCGAAGTCCTTGAAGCCGTTCAGCATCAGGCGCTGCGCCGACACGTGGAATTCGTTCGCGTTGGCGTCGAACGGCGCCCAGTAGCTGGTGAAGTTGTTGGTGCGCTTGAACACGTATTCGCCTTCCGCGCGCCAGCCGTTGCCGAACTGGTAGCCGAGGCCGAGCGAGCCGGTGACGTTCGAGCCCGTCTCCGGGCCGCCGACGCGGCTCGTGACGCGCGGGCTCGTCAGCTCCATGTTCACCGCGTTGTCGAACGCGCCGATGACGCGGCCCGTCGCGTAGTAGCCGGCGTCGGCGAGTTCGGCGGTCTTCTTCGTTTCCGGCGCGGCGACGGTATCGGCAAAAGCGGCGCCCGAGAACAGCAGGGCCAGCGTGGAAGGCACGGCAAAGCGCTTGATCATGATGAATCGAATCCTTGACGATGGATGACTGGTCGGAGAAGCCCCCATCGTAGGAATCGCGCCGCGATCGTTGAACCCGTTCGGCTACGGGTTGCGCCTCCGTAGCGCTACGGAGGCGCCATGCGATGCGATGGAAGCGCCGAGCCCGCGAGCGCCGCGTAATCGCGCACGAGTTCGACGAGCGACGCGGCCCGCAGCTTGTCGAACACGTTCGCGCGATAGGTCTCGACGGTGCGCGGCGACAGCCCGAGCACGCGCGCGATCTCCTTGTTGCTCCAGCCGCGCACGATGCCGTCGAGCACTTCCCGTTCGCGCGCGCTCAGCGTCGCGATACGGGCCGCGCGCGTCTGGCCCGCATCGTCCTGCCCGCGTTGTGCCGCCTGCCGGCGCAGCGCTTGCTGAACCGTATCGATCAGCTCGTCGTCGTCCACCGGCTTGCGCAGGAAATCGAGCGCGCCGCGCTTGAACGCGCGCCGGCACGCATCGACGTTGCCGTGTCCCGTCATCACGATCACCGGCAGGTCGCGTCGCGCACGCAGTGCGTCGAGTGCGTCGAGGCCGCTCATCCCCGGCATCCGGATGTCGAGCAGCACGCAGCCGAGCGCCGGGTCGTCGGCATCGGCAAGAAACGCCGGCGCGTCCGGATAGCAGCGCGTCGGCACGCCCACCGTGCGCAGCAGCAACGCAAGCCCGTCGCGCACGGCTTCGTCGTCGTCGACGATCGCGACGGCCGCTGCGGCGGGCGCCGAATAAGGCGAGCCATTCATGCGGCCTCCTCTGCCAGCGGCAACGACAGCACGGCCTCGACACCTCCCGACGGCAGGTTGCGCACCGTCAGCGCGCCGTCCTGGCGCTGCGCGAGCGTGTCGCACAGCGGCAGCCCGAGGCCGAGCCCGCGCGCACGCGTCGTGAAGAACGGTTCGAACAGGCGCGGCAGCGCGTCTTCCGGCACGCCGGGGCCGTTGTCGACGACGCTGAAGCGGTAATGCCGGCCGACGCGCGCGCCGCTCACGCGGATCTCGCCGCGCGACGTGCCGGCCCCGGTACCGGCCAGCGCATCGCGCGCGTTCCGGATCAGGTTGTGCAGGATCTGCTCGACCGCGATCGGCTCGGCGAACGGCCGCTCGCGCGGCGCCGCGTTGTGCCAGCCGAGCGCGACGTGCTCGCGCGCGCATTCGTCGCGGTACAGGAACAGCAGCGTGTGCATGATCGCGTCGGGATCGAGCGCGCGGCGCTCGCCGCCATGCGCGGTGGCGACCGCTTCGCGCATGCGTTCCAGGATCGCGGCCGCGCGCTTCGCCTGCGCGACGCTCGTCTGCAGCGCTCGCCGCACGCTGTCGCGCTCGTCGGGTTGATCGAGCAGGCGTTCGGCCGCACGCACGTGGCTGACGATCGCCGCGAGCGGCTGGTTCAGCTCGTGCGCGAGGCCCGCGGCCATTTCGCCGAAGGTATCGAGCCGGCCGAAGCGGTCGAGCCGCGCGCGGGCATCCTCGCGGCGCCGCGCCTCGCGCAGCCGCCACGCGACGAGCGCACCCGCGACGAGCAGCGCGGCCACCGCGTTCCACAACGCGATCGGCAGCCACGGCAGATCGGCGGCCGTCAGCGTGCGCGTGGTGTGCAGCACGAATGCCTGCGGCTGCGCGGGCAAGCGCTTCTCCAGACGCACCGTCCAGCCGGGCAGTGGGCTGCCGGAAGCACGCGACAGCAAGTCGATACGGCGATCGCGCACCGCCAGCGCCGCCGACGAAATCGCCGACGACCAGTCGCCCGCCGGAATCATCTGGCGCGGATCGACACGCACGGCCCAGCCGGAATTCGCCACGAGCCAGTACGCGGCGGCGCCGTCGAACACCATCGCGAACGGTTTGCCGGGCGTCGGCCGCGGCGGCTCGGCCGGCGCCGGTCCGCCGTCGGTTTGCCAGCCCGCGCCGGCGCGCCAGTACGCGAGCCCGTCGACCTGCGGCATCCGCTCGCGCAGGCTGTCGAGCATGTGCGCCGGCGGCGCGGCCAGCGACGACGCGCCGAGCGTCGCGAGGATCGCCTCGTGCTGCGCGGCCTTCTGCGCGAGCAGACGGATCGTGATGCTCGAATCCTGGAAGAAGCGGTTGTACGCGTCGGCGACCGCGCGCGACACGACGAACGCGGTGCCGGCCAGGCTGAGCGCGAGCCACGCCAGCAGCGCGACGAGTCGGACGGAAGGTTTCATGGGCAACGAGGATTCGGCAACGGATGACGGATGGCGCGCAGCGCGGCGCACGGCCCGCGCGATGCGGCGAACGCGGAGAAGCGGTCGCGACGCCGCACGCGATGCGCTCCATTGTCGGCAACTCCGCATGGCCTGTGGTCCGAATGCCGTTATGTTTCCTGTCAGACCGGTCCCAAACATGCGCTTTCCGTGGCAGCGACGCGCAGTTTCGGACTGGACTGATTTTCTTCAGACTCCGAAACGACCACAATCGGCCTGCTTGTTCTCCGTCTCCAGGAGATCAGGCTCCATAGTCGATACTTTTCCCGCCTTCTCCGGCGGGACTTTTTTTGGACGGCATCACGCCACTCCCTGCCCGGAGCCTTCCGGCCATGATCCCGCTTCTTTCCCTCCGGTCGCGAACGCACGCCGCCACCGCGCCGCACCGGCTTCGCCCGCTCGCACCGTGACCGACGCCCCTTCGACCGCGATCGCGATCCTAACGATCGATCATCCGAGCCGCGGCATGTTCGACGACCGGCTGCGCCGCGCGGGCCATGGCTACGATCGGCTGCGCATCGACGACATCCTGCGCCGCGCCGGCTACCGGCCGTTGCGCTTCGAATATCTGACCGATCTGCTCGCGGCCTGCGACACGCGCGCGTTCGATCTCTTCATCGTGCAATGCGAAACGGCCTGCCGCCGCACGACGGACGCGATCCGCGCGCTGCGCGCGCGTTTCGCCGACACCGTGGCGATCATGTCGATCAGCCAGCGCGATGCGGATCTCGCGCAATCGGCGTGTTTCGTGGCGGGTGCGAACGAGCATCTGCCTTACGCCGCGTCGCCCGACGCGCTGATCGGCAGCATCGCGACGTGGCTGCGCTGGTCCCATCACCGTGCGATCCATCATCGCCACTGGCGGATCGGACAGTTCGAGTTCGATACGGCCGCGCGCAGCGTGACCGTCGCCGGCCGCGAGCACGTGCTGACCGAGAAGCACTTCCAGATCGCGACCGCGTTCTTCCTGAACATGGGCCGTGCGCTCGATCGCGCGCACGTGAGCCAGCTCGTGTGGGGCTCGCTCGTCGCGTCGCAAAGCCGGCGGCTCGACACGCACGTCGCGTATCTGCGCGACCGGCTCGAACTCGACGGGCGGCACGGCGTGCGGATGATGACGATGTACGGCTTCGGATACCGGCTCGTCACGTGCGAGCCGGACGATCCGCCCGGGCCGGACCCGCGCCGGGCCGACGGCACGCGCGCCGCGCAACCCTGACGGGCAGCGTTGCGTACCGATCGGACTCCATTATCATGGGGGCACCTTGGCCGACCGCCCCGCCCCGATGGACCACCGCGCCGCACCCGATCGATCCCGCCTCGCCGCCGGCCCGTCCGCCGATCCCACGCCGGCCGGCCGCCGCCAGCGCGCGCTGCTGTATGCCGGCGGCGCCGCCGTGACCGTCGCGATCCTGCTCGCCAGCGGGCTGATGCTGTACACGATGGCGAGGGAAGCGATCCAGGAGCGCTATACGGGGTTCGGCGTGCGGCATTTTCTCGTCCAGTTCGAATTCAAGCTGCGCACGACGGGCATGGACATGCTCACCACCCACGACGAAAGCGTGTGGCACACGCGCGCGGCCGATCCGGCCGCCGTCGCCGCGCTGGCCGCCGGAAACGGGCGGCTCGAACTGCGCGACAACCCGCGATTCCCGTCGATGCTCGTGCTCGCCGACCTGTCGCCCGAGCGGCCGGCCGCGTCCTATGCGCGCTATCTCGCGATGGCGAGCGACATGAGCTACCGGGTCGGCGCGTACGTCGCGAAGCAGGACGCCGGCCGGCCCGTGGCCGGGTACGCGTACAGCCCCGACCGCCGCTTCGCGATGGTGATCCCGAGCCCGGAACCGGGCACGGCCCCGGCCGAACCGGCGCCCGCTCCCGCGTCGGCGCTGCTGGCCCAGGTCGCCGCCGATCTCGATACGCCCGCGCCGCGCCGGTTCGTGTGGCATGCGCCGGCCTACGACCCCGTGCAGCGCCGCGACGTGTTCCGAATCGTCGGCGCCGCGTACGACAACGGCGTGCCGCTCGAAGTGCTCGTCTCGACGCTGCCTGTGGACGTGCTGCGCGCGCGGCTCACGACCGACGTCCCGACCAACGCGGCCATCATCGCGAATGCGCACGGCGACACGCTGCTGCGCGTCGGCGCCGCCGAGCACGACGCGGCGACGGTCGCGGCACTCCAGCGTCTCGCGGCCCGCACGCGCCCGGCGAACGGCAACGGCACGCGCGCCGCTTACGGCGACGGCCTGTTCGCGCTGAGCCAGCCGATCCCCGACACCGGCTGGACGCTCGTGCAGGCGTTCTCGCTGCGCTCGCTGCTCGCGGCGATCGGCGTGCGCGCGGGCGGCTACGCGGCGATCATGCTCGCCGCGATCGCGCTCGTCTGGTGGCTGCTGGTGCGGTTCGACCGCCGCGTGCTGAAGCCGGACGAAGCGCGCCGCCGCCGCGTGATCGACAGCGAGAACCTGAACCGCACGATCGTCGAGGCCGCGCCGTCCGGCATCGCGCTGCTGTCGCTCGCGGACGGCGCGGTGCTGCTGCAGAACGACACGATGCGCGACTACGACGCGCGCCGCGCGGGCGGTCCGTCGCTGCCGGCGCGGCTGCTCGCGCGCTTCGACCGCTCGGCCGATACCGACGCGTGGCAGTCCGGCCTGCATGTGTCGCTGCCCACCGCCGACGGCAACGCGGTCGATCTGCTCGTCAACCTCGTGCGCACACGCTATCGCGACGCCGACGTCGTGCTGTGCAACTTCTCCGACATCACGTCGCAGAAGAACGTCGAACGCGCGCTCGACCACGCGCGGCAGGCGGCCGACGCGGCGAACAGCGCGAAATCCACGTTCCTCGCGACGATGAGCCACGAGATCCGCACGCCGCTGAACGCGATCCTCGGCAATCTCGAACTGATCGGCCGCGAGCCGCTGGCGGACACGCAGCGCGAGCGGCTGCATACGGTCGAGGGCGCGTCGTCGGTGCTGCTCGACCTGATCAACGACATCCTCGACCTGTCGAAGATCGAGGCCGGCCAGATGACGATCGAGGCGATTCCGTTCGATCTCGCCGACACCATCCGGCAGACCGGCGCGATGTTCGAGCCGCTGGCCGCCGCGAAGGGGCTGCAATTCGACGTGTTCGTCGACGATGCGCTGGCGCCGCGCTATCTCGGCGATCCGACGCGCATCCGGCAGATCGCCGCGAACCTCGTCGGCAACGCGATCAAGTTCACGAACCACGGCGAGATCACGCTGGAGGTGTACCTGCGCGACGACGCCGATCCCGCGTCGCCGATCGCGATCGGCGTCAGCGACACGGGCATCGGGATGACCGACGAACAGCGCGCGACGCTGTTCCGCCCGTTCACGCAGGCCGATACGTCGATCACGCGGCGCTATGGCGGCACGGGCCTCGGGCTCGCGCTGACGAAGCAGCTCGCGCAGATGATGCACGGCGCGATCGACGTGAAGAGCGAAGCCGGCCACGGCAGCACGTTCGTCGTCACGCTGCCGCTGCGGGCGGCGACGAGCGAGCAGATCGCCGCGCAGGACGCGGCGCGCGCCGACGATGCCGCGTTGCCGGCCGTCGCCGCGCGCGTGCTGGTGGTCGACGATCATCCGGTGAACCGCAAGTTGCTGCAGGGGCAGCTCGTCACGCTCGGCTATGCGGCGGACGCGGCCGAGGAAGGCGCGGCCGCGCTGCGGTGCTGTACCGATACGCGCTACGACCTCGTGATGACCGACCTGAACATGCCGGGCATGGACGGCTATACGCTGGCCCGCGTGCTGCGCGCGCAGTATCCGGGCCTGCCGGTGGTCGCGGTCACCGCGCATGCGAGCGCGGCCGAGCATGCGCGCTGCGCGGAAGCCGGGATCGTCGCGGTGCTGGTGAAACCGGTGCTGCTCGACATGATCGACCGCACCGTGCGGCGCTTCGCGAAGGGTGCGGCCGCAAGCCGGCCCGCGCAAAACGCGCTGGTCGATCTGGCCGAAGGCCCGTTGCCGCCGGACGTGCACGAACTGTTCGGCGACACGCTCGAGCGTTCGCTCGCGGCGATTCGCGATGCACTCGCGCGCGGCGACGTGCCCGCGCTGCGGGCGGAGCTGCATTCGCTGCGCGGCGCGTTCGCGACGATCCACGAGCATGCGGTGGCCGACGCGGTGCGCGACATGCAGGATGCCGTGCAGGCCGGCGATCCGGCCGCGCTCGACCCGCTGGTCGACCGCACCGAGCGCCTCGCGCGCGACACGCTCCGGCGGCGCGCGGCGCAAGCGCCGCAAGCCTGATCGGCCGCCGTCCGGCGGCTGTCTTTCCTTCCCTCTCGGCTCCTTTCACGACCACCCGTCGCGGCGGCCCGTTCGTGCGTTCACGCGTGTAGGACACGCCCTACAAACATCGCATCTCGAATAGGTTTTGGACGACAGATTCGGACGAGGCCGATCCATACCATGGACTCATCAACCTGACGAACTGAAAGGAGTGGGTCAATGAACAAGACGTATCGCAACATCTGGAACACGGCGACGGGCACGTGGACGGCCGTGGCCGAAACGGCGCGCTCGCGCTCGAAGGGCTCGGCGCGCGCGGCACGCCAGGCCGTGGCAGTCCTCGCGCTGGGCAGCGCATCGATCGGCGGCGCGTTCGCGGCCGATGCGTGCACGACCGAGGACGGGAAAGGCGGTTCGCTCGATGCGGCCGGCGTGTGCAAGGTCACGGCTTCGCGCACGATCGGCACGGATGCGATCGGCACGACGGCGACGCTCACCGACGACTACATCAAGGTCAATAGCACCGGACCCGTGGCGGCCGCTACGGGTGCCAACGCCGTTGCGATGGGCCAGTCGGTGACATCCAGCGGATCCAGTTCCGTGGCAATCGGTTCGGGCACCTCGGCGGACGGGCTTCATTCGATGGCGCTCGGCGCATCGTCGCGCGTCGTGGGCAACAGCAACCTGGCCGTGGGCGACGGCGCAACGGTATCGACGCTCACCGCCCCGCCGACGAACGCCATTGCAATCGGTACTCGCGCCAATGTATCCGACGCCGGCGTAACCGGCGCCACGGGTTCGATCGCGATCGGCAATAGCGCATCGGCCGGCGGCACCGGCTCGATCGTGATCGGGACAAGCACGCGCCATTCCGGCTCCGGCGCGACGGTCGTAGGCGCCAACGCGAGCGCAATGGGCGGCGGTTCAGGCGTGGCCATCGGGAACAGCAGTGCTGCGGCGGGTGCGGGCTCGGTCGCAACGGGCCCGAACGCCACGGCCACCGGCACGGGTTCGGTTGCAATCGGCAGCCAGGCCGCGACCACGAACAACAACAGCGTGGCGATCGGCAATACGGCCTCCGGCAGCGCGATCAATACCACCGCGATCGGCGGAAACGCCCGGGCAACGGGCGACAACGCGACCGTGCTCGGCCAGAGCGGTGCCGCAAGCGGCCTGGGGGCGGTCGGCATCGGTTTCCGTGCCAATGCGCAGGGGGACCGCTCGGTCGCGCTCGGCATGGATTCCGTCGCGGATCGCGACAACACCGTTTCCGTCGGCTCGGCCACGCAACAGCGTCAGATCACGAACGTCGCGGCCGGCACGGCGGGTACGGATGCGGTCAACGTGGAGCAGATGAACGCCGCGATCACGGCGGCCGACAAGTATGTCGACATTCGCACCGGCACGTATGCGGCCGACGTGGCCGCCAGCGCCGGTGACAGTGCGACCGCCGTCGGCGCGAACGCAAGCGCCACGGGCCAATCGGCTGTCGCGCTCGGCGGCAATACGACGGCCAGTGCGGCGAATGCGGTAGCCATCGGTACGCTCTCGCGCGCAACCGGCAACAACGCGGTCGCGGTTGGCGTAGGGGCCGCGGCTACCGGAGCGAACACCTCCGTGCTGGGGCGCGGTGCGTTGGCAAGCGGCAACAATTCGGTTGCGCTCGGGACTTGGTCCCTTGCCGATCGCGACAATTCCGTGTCCGTCGGTTCGTCGGGACTTGAACGCCAGATTACGAACGTCGCAGCCGGTACGCAAGCGACCGACGCTGTGAACGTGAGCCAGCTTCAGCCCGTCGTGACCGCACTCGGCGGCGGCGCCACCATCAACCCCACGACGGGTGCCGTGACCGGCCCGAGGTACACGCTCGCCAACGGCGGCACGCAAACGACGGTCGGCGGTGCGCTCGGCGCACTCGACGGCAACATCACGACGATCAACACCCGGCTCGACGGTCTCTCGAACGGCACGGTCGGCCTCGTCCAGCAGGCCGGCCCGGGCGCGAACATCACGGTCGGCGCGAGCACCGACGGCGCGGCCGTCGACTTCACCGGCACGGCAGGCGCCCGCAAGCTGACCGGCGTCGAAGCAGGCGCGGTCACGGCCACCAGCAAGGACGCAGTGAACGGCTCGCAACTGCACGGCGTGTCGAGCAGCGTGGCATCGGCCATCGGCGGCGGCTCGACCGTGAACGCCGACGGTTCGATCTCGGCACCGAGCTTCACACTCGGCGACGGCAGCGGCGGCACGACCACGGTCACGTCGGTCGGCGGTGCGATCACGAACCTCGACGGTCGCGTCACCACCAACGAAGGCAACATCGCACGCAACACGGGCGACATCGCCGACCTGGCCAGCCAGATCGGTAGCGGTACGGTCGGCCTCGTCCAGCAAGCCGGCGCGGGCGCAAACATCACGGTTGGCGCGAACACCGATGGCGCGGCCGTCGACTTCACCGGCACGGCCGGCGCGCGCAAGCTGACCGGCGTCGACGCAGGCGCGGTCACGGCAGCGAGCAAGGACGCGGTGAACGGCTCGCAACTGCACGGCGTGTCGGACAGCGTCGCATCGGCCATCGGCGGCGGTTCCACCGTGAACGCCGACGGCTCGATCTCCGCGCCGAGCTTCACGGTCGGTGACGGCAGCGGCGGCACGACCACGGTTCACTCGGTCGGCGACGCGGTGACGAACCTCGATGGTCGCGTCACCGTCAACGAAGGCGCGGTCGCGTCGCTGGCCGACCAGATCGGCAACGGCACGGTCGGCCTCGTCCAGCAGGCGGGCCCTGGCGCGAACATCACGGTCGGCGCGAACACCGACGGCGCGGCGGTGAGCTTCATCGGCACGGCCGGCGCACGCAAGCTGTCGGGCGTCGCGAACGGCGTGAACGACGACGATGCGGTGACGATCGCGCAGTTGAGGGCAACCGGCCTCATCGACTACACGGGCAAGGAGATCGCAGCCGTCACGTATGACGACATCTCGCTCGGCAGCGTGACTTTCGGCGGTTCGAGCGGCACGAAGCTGCTCAACGTCGCGCCGGGCCTGATCGCGGCGGGCAGCATGGAAGCCGTGAACGGCGGCCAACTGCACGACCTCCAGGAGCGGTTCGCGCAGGAATACGCACGACTCGACGGCCGGGTCGGTGACCTCGAAACCGGTGGCGGTTCGGGCGGCGGCGGTGGTGGCGGCAACGACAACGTCGGCCGCGGCACGGGCGGCGACGGCTCACTCGTGGTCGGCGACGGCTCGGTTGCGTCGGGCGAGAACAGCACGGCGGTCGGCCAGGGCGCGGTGGCGTCGGGCGACAACGGCTCGGCGTTCGGCCAGGGTTCGGCGGCCAGCGGTTCGAACAGCTCGGCCATCGGCCAAGGCTCGGTCGCATCGGGTTCGGACAGCACGGCCATCGGCCAGGGCTCGAAAGCAACCGGCAACGGTTCGGTGGCGATCGGCGCGGGCTCCGTGGCGGATCGCGACAACAGCGTATCGGTCGGCTCGGCCGGTCACGAACGCCAGATCACCAACGTCGCGGACGGCACCGCACCGACCGACGCCGTGAACGTGCGTCAGCTGGATCAGCGTTTCGGCGAAACGAACCGGATGATCAACGACGTCGCGAAGAACGCGTACGCCGGTGTCGCGGCGGCGATGGCGATGCCGAACCTGACGCCGTCGCAGCCGGGCAAGACCGTCGTCGCGGCCGGCGCCGCGAACTACAAGAGCGGCTCGGCGATCGCGGCAGGCGCGACCTACCGGACGCGCGACGGCAAGTGGCTGATGAACGGCGCCGTGTCCGTCACGTCGACGGGCGACGCAGGCGTGCGTGCGCAGGTCGGCTACGAGTTCTGACCGGACGGCTCCGCGTCGCGCGGAGCCTCGACCCGAAGCGGGGGAGCGATCCCCCGCTCGTTCGGCCGACGGCCGGTGACGGTTCCGCACGAGCCGCCACCGGCCGTCGGCGCAACGGCTTCGCGTGCCGCCGGCTTGCACGCCGCACGCGCAGCCGTACGCACCGATCTCCACCGCGCGGCGCCCACTGCGCGCCGCAACATGCAGGTACACCGACATGCCAGGAAATTTCCCCATTCGCATCGTGATCGCCGACGACCATCCGGCGGTCGTCATCGGCGCACGTTACGAACTGTCCGCGACGAATACGCTCGCGGTGGTCGCGACCGCCGGCAACTCGACGGAACTGATGGAAGCGCTCGCGAGCCAACCATGCGACGTGCTCGTCTCCGACTACGCGATGCCGGGCGCCGAATTCGGCGACGGCCTCGCGATGTTCACCGCGATCCTGAAGCGACATCCGAATCTGCGCATCGTCGTGATGACGATGATGGAGAATGCGGTGGCGCTGCGCGCGCTGATCGAACTCGGCATCGCATGCGTGGTCAGCAAATCCGATATGACGAGCCACCTGACGATGGCGATTCACGCGGCCTATACGAACGGCCGCTATCTGTCGCCTTCGATGGACCGGATCCTGCGCGCCGCCGGCAACACGGGCGGCAAGGCGCCGGCGTTGTCCGCGCGCGAGCTGGAAGTGATTCGCCTGTTCGCGTCGGGCCTGTCGGTCAACGCGATCGCCGATCAGTTAAGCCGCAGCAAGAAAACGATCAGCACGCAGAAGAGTTCGGCGATGCAGAAACTCGGGATCGAGCGCGACGTCGATCTGGTCCGCTACGCGATTTCGTGCGGGCTCGTGTCCGATTACGGTTACGCGACGACGCTGCCGGCCCTCGACGACCATCCGCGCTGACGGTACGACCACCATTCCGGCGCACGGCCGGCCACGCCCATGGCTCGGATGATCGCGCGCCGGGTTCTGCCGATGCGCGAGGCGCTCCGGTCAGTCGGGCTCGGCGCGCCCTTTCTCCTCTCCCACCTGCTCCGCCGCCTTGCCCTCGCCGCCCGACGCGGCGACGATCCCGTTCTCCATCGCGTAGCGCAACAGGTCGATATCCTTTTCCACGCCGAGCTTCTGCATCGCGCGCGCCTTCTGGGTGCTGATCGTCTTCTTGCTGCGGCTGAGCTTGTCCGCGATCTCGTTGACGGTCATCCCCGACGCATACAGCCGCACGACCTCGATCTCGCGGCTGCTCAGGCTCGGCGCCTGGTCGACGATCCGCGCGCCCGAATGCGCGGACAGCGTGCGCACGACTTTCTCGACCGACGGCGAATAATAGGTGCCGCCCGTGGCGGCCGCATGCACGGCTGGAATCAGGTGATCGATCGCATCCGACTTGCTGACGATGCACGCGATGCCGAGCCGCACGAGCGCGCCGACCACCGCCGCGTTGTCGAGCATGGTGAGCACGACCAGCTTGACGGCCGGATAGTTGCGTTGCAGGTAGGAGAACAGCGCGATGCCGTCGCCGTGCACGTTGTCGGGCATCGCGTAGTCGGATACCAGCACGTCGCATACGTTCGCATCGAGCAGCGCGATCAGCTCGGTCGAATTGCCGGCCGTGCCGGTGAGCCGGATCGTCGGCACCGACGAAAGCCCATGCTGAACGCCGACGAGCAATGCCGGGTGGTCGTCGGCCAGTACCACACGTATCTGATAGCTTCCCATAGTCGTCCGAGTGTTCACCGCTGTCGCGGGCGGCCGAACGGCTGCCCGATGGCCGGCGACGGCGCGTGCGCGCCGTTCTTTCTGGATCGTAATTGGGCGCTAGTTTCGCATGAAACCGGGGCCGGCCGCCAAGGCCGAACGGGAGCAGCCCGCCGCGCGGCGCGCCGCCAATGAAAAAAGCCGCCGGCTCGGTGAGAGCGGGCGGCTTGGCATGCCTGCCGGGACAGCGGGGTGCGGCGGTCGATCGCACCCCGCTCCTCCATCGGCTCGTGACCGACGAAGGCCCTGCGGCGCCGGCGAACCGGCGCCGCGCGATACGTCAATGCGTCATTTCACGTCCAGGCGGATCTCGACGCGGCGGTTCTGCGCGCGACCGGCTGCGGTCGCGTTGGATGCAACCGGATCGGCCGCGCCGAGGCCTTCCGCGACGAACGAACGGGCCTGCAGCCCGTTCGCGCGCAGATACTCGACGACGGTGCGCGCCCGCGCTTCCGACAGCGCGCGGTTATGCGCGGCGCCGCCGGTCGAATCGGTGAAGCCCGTGATCGACACGCGCGCGAATTCCACGCCGCGATTGGCCACGATGAAGCGATCGAGATCGTTGCGGGCCTGCGCGGTCAGCGCCGCGCTGTCGGTCGCGAAATTCGCGTCGCCCTGCAGCAGCACCTGGCGCTGCTGAACCGGTTGCGGCGCCGGCTGCTGCGGCGCCGGCGCGGGCGCGGGCTGCGCGACCGGCTGCGGCTTGCCGCAGATGAACGTGATTTCGCGCGGATCCTTCATCGGCGCGCGGCTGTACACGCGGTCGATCATCTCGAGCGGCGTGAAGCCCTGCCCGCGGCAGAACTCTTCGGCCGCGCGCGCACATGCATTCGCGCTGCCGAGCAGCCCGTCGCAACTCACGCGGAAGATGTTGTCCGGCTTGCCCGGCACGGATACCGCGCGAATGTCATAAGTGAGCCCCGATTGCGTCGTACACGCACCGAGCGCCATCGCGAACGCGCCGATCGACGCGACGCGCAAAAGCTTTGAAGTCATGGTCTTGAAATGGCGTCCGCCCGCGGGCGGCCGCACTTGTCTGAGAGGGTTGAAAATCGGAACGGCCCCGCACGGGCGGGGCGCACGGCCCCGCCCCGCGCCTTACCACTGGTACGACGCGCCCACGCCAACCGTGTTGCCGCCGCTCGACAGACCCACGCCGGCCTTCATCTTCAGGTTCTGCGTGATGCGAGCCTCGCCGCCGAACGCCACCGCCTGATAGCCCTTGTAGGTCGCGCCGCCGACACCGAACGACAGCGTCTTGCCCGGATCCACGCCCGGGATCATCGTCAGCGCGGTGGCTGCCGCGATACCCGAGTACGCGTTCCTCGACACATCGTTGATCTGGCCCGACAGACCGCCGACCGCACGGTCGAGCTGGCCCTTCGTCGCGCCGTCGTTCGCGTTGATACCGTCCGCGATGTTCACGACGCGGCGGTTGCCGGTGTCGGTGCCGTCGCCGAACGAAACGGTGTTCGCCTCGTTCGCCACGGCGCCCGAGCCGATCGCCACCGAACCGCTGCCGGTCGCGTTCGAGCCGTGGCCGATCGACGTCGCGTTCTCGCCGTTCGCGGCCGAGCCCGCGCCTATCGCCGTGCCGCCGCCGGCGGCCACCTTCGAGCCGGAGCCGATGGCCGTGCCGTCGTTCACGCCGGTGCCGACCGACGAGCCCGAACCTGCCGCCACGTTGCCGGTGCCGGTGCCGGGGTTCGCCGCCGACGAGCCGCCCGCGGTCTGGTCGGTCGCGCCGAAGTACGGGTTGGTGCCCGAACCGCCGCCGTTGCCGTCACCCGGGTTGCCCGGTCGCAGCTCGAGGCCGCCGACGCGGTCGTCGAGATCGCCGATCTTGTCGTTCAGCGCGCTCAACTGCCCGAAGTTCACCGCGTCGTACTGGCTCGTGCCGTCCGCGACGTTCGTCAGCTTCACCGGCGCCGCACCCGTGCCGCCGAGGGTCACCGAGCCGTAGTTCGGCGTGCCGTCGGCATTCAGGTCGTAACGCACCGCGAGCGAATCGGTCGCGCCGTATGCCGCCGCGGCCTGGATCGCCTGCTCGACCGTCGAGTAGCGGTTGCCCTTGACCTCGAAAGACGCGTTGGCGAGCTTGCCGTCCGCATCGACCGTCGTGCCGCCGCCCAGCGTGTCGGCCACGCTCTGCGCGGTGCCGTGCAACTGCGAGCCGTTGATCGCGTCCGTGCTGGTCGCGTTCACCGCACCCGCGGCCACGTTCGTCAGCGTCGTGCCGTTCGTGCCCTTCAGCTTCACTTCGTCGAAGTTCGCCGATTCGTCCGCGTTCTGGCTGTACGTCACCGCCAGCGACGTCACGCCCGCACCCGGATTCGTCGGATCGACCGGTGCGACGAGGCCAGCGTCCTTCAGCTGCGCGACGTTCACCGCGTCGGTATCGTCCGTGCCGGCCGCGACGTTCTTCAACTGCACCGGGCCGGCCGACTTGCCGCCGCCCAGCGTCACCGCGTTGTAGTTCGGCGTGCCGTTCGCGTTGCGGTCGTACGTCACCGCGGCGATCGATTGACCCGTCACCGGATCCACCAGGCCCGAATCGGCAAGCTGGTTGTTGATGACCGTGATGTTCTGCGTGTTGGTCGCAACACGGCCATCCAGGTTGTCGAGCGCGTCGCCGACGTTGCGGTAGTCGACCTTCGTCGCGGCGTTGGCCGGATCGGTCAGCGAATACGTCGGCGCCGTCACGTTGCCGTTGGCGTCGACGGCCGAGCCGCCGCCCAGCGAATCCGCGACGCTCTTCGACACGCCGTACAACTGCGAGCCGTTCACCGCGTCCGTGCTCGCCGCGTTCACCGCGCCGGCCTGCACGTTCGTCAGCGTCGTGCCGTTCGCGCCCCTCAGCTTCACTTCGTCGAAGTTCGCCGAACCGTCCGCGTTCGTGCCGTACGTCACCGCGAGCGATGCCAAACCCGCACCCGGGTTCGTCGGATCGACCGGCGCGACGAGGCCAGCGTCCTTCAACTGCGCCACGTTCACCGCGTCGGTGCCGTCCGTGCCGGCCGCGACGTTCTTCAACTGCACCGGGCCGGCCGACTTGCCGCCGCCCAGCGTCACCGCGTTGTAGTTCGGCGTGCCGTCCGTGTTGCGGTCGTACGTGACCGCGGCGATCGCCTTGCCGTCGTCGCCGATCAGGCCAGCGCCCTTCAACTGGCTCACGTTCACCGCATCCGCGTCGGCAACACCGGCCTTCACGTTCGCCAGCGTCGTGCCGTTCGTGCCCTTCAGCTTCACTTCGTCGAAGTTCGCCGAGCCGTCCGTGTTCTTGCCGTACGTCACCGCGAGCGACGTCACGCCCGCACCCGGGTTCGTCGGATCGACCGGCGCAACGAGGCCCGAGTCCTGCAACTGACCGAGGTTCACAGCGTCATTGCGGTTCACACCGTCCGCCACGTTCGACAGCGTCACCGGGCCGGCCGACTTGCCGCCGCCGAGCGTCACCGCGTCGTAGTTCGGCGAGCCGTCGGCGTTGCGGTTGTAAGTGACCGCGGCGATCGCCTTGCCGTCGTCGCCGATCAAGCCCGAGCCCTTCAACTGGCTCACGTTCACTGCGTCCGCGTCGGCAACACCGGCCTTCACGTTCGTCAGCGTCGTGCCGGCCGTGCCGCCGCCCAGCGTGACCTTGTCCTTCGTCGCGCCGTCGTACGTCACTGCCAGCGACGTCAGGTTGCCGCTGCCGTCGTCGCCCACCAGGCCCGAGTCCTTCAGCTGACCGAGGTTCAGCGCGTCGCTGTCTTCGGTTGCGTTCGCAACATGCTTCAACTGCGTCGGGTTCGTACCGTCGCCCAGCGTGACCGAACGGTAGTTCGGCGAGCCGTCCGCGTTACGGTCGTACGTGACCGCGGCGATCGCCTTGCCGTCGTCGCCGATCAAGCCCGAGCCCTTCAGCTGGCTCACGTTCACTGCGTCCGCGTCGGCCACACCGGCCTTCACGTTCGTCAACGTCGTGCCGTTCGTGCCCTTCAGCTTCACTTCGTCGTAGTTCGCCGAATTGTCCGCGTTCTGGCTATACGTCACCGCCAGCGATGTCACGCCCGCACCCGGGTTCGTCGGATCGACCGGCGCAACGAGGCCCGAATCCTGCAACTGACCGAGGTTCACAGCGTCCTGACGATCCGTACCGTTCGCCACATGCTTCAGTTGCGTCGCGTTCGTGCCGTCGCCCAGCGTCACCGAACGGTAGTTCGGCGAGCCGTCCGCGTTACGGTCGTACGTGACCGCGGCGATCGACTTGCCGTCGTCGCCGATCAGGCCCGAGCCCTTCAACTGGCTCACGTTCACTGCGTCCTTGTCCGCAACGCCTGCCTTCACATTGGCCAGCGTCGTGCCGTCCGTGCCGCCGCCCAGCGTGACCTTGTCCTTCGTCGCGCTGTCGTACGTCACTGCCAGCGACGTCAGGTTCCCACTGCCGTCGTCGCCCACCAGGCCCGAGTCTTTCAACTGACCGAGATTCAGTGCGTCGCTGTCTTCGGTTGCGTTCGCCACGTGCTTCAGTTGCGTCGGGTTCGTGCCATCGCCCAGCGTGACCGAACGGTAGTTCGGCGTACCGTCCGTGTTGCGGTCGTACGTGACCGCCGCGATCGACTTGCCGTCGTCGCCAATCAGGCCCGAGCCCTTCAACTGGCTCACGTTCACCGCGTCCTTGTCCGCAACGCCTGCCTTCACGTTGGCAAGCGTCGTGCCGTCCGTGCCGCCGCCCAGCGTGACCTTGTCCTTCGTCGCGCTGTCGTACGTCACTGCCAGCGACGTCAGGTTACCGCTGCCGTCGTCGCCCACCAGGCCCGAGTCCTTCAGCTGACCGAGGTTCAGCGCGTCGCTGTCTTCGGTTGCGTTCGCCACGTGCTTCAGCTGCGTCGGGTTCGTGCCGTCGCCCAGCGTCACCGAACGGTAGTTCGGCGTACCGTCCGTGTTGCGGTCGTACGTGACCGCGGCGATCGCCTTGCCGTCGTCGCCGATCAGGCCCGAGCCCTTCAGCTGGCTCACGTTCACCGCGTCCTTGTCCGCGACGCCGGCCTTCACGTTGGCCAGCGTCGTGCCGTCCGTGCCGCCGCCCAGCGTGACCTTGTCCTTCGTCGCGCTGTCGTACGTCACTGCCAGCGACGTCAGGTTACCGCTGCCGTCGTCGCCCACCAGGCCCGAGTCCTTCAGCTGACCGAGGTTCAGCGCGTCGCTGTCTTCGGTTGCGTTCGCCACGTGCTTCAGCTGCGTCGGGTTCGTGCCGTCGCCCAGCGTCACCGAACGGTAGTTCGGCGTACCGTCCGTGTTGCGGTCGTACGTGACCGCGGCGATCGCCTTGCCGTCGTCGCCGATCAGGCCCGAGCCCTTCAACTGGCTCACGTTTACCGCGTCCTTATCTGCAACGCCGGCCTTCACGTTGGTCAGCGTCGTGCCGTCCGTGCCGCCGCCCAGCGTGACCTTGTCCTTCGTCGCGCTGTCGTACGTCACCGCCAGCGACGTCAGGTTACCGCTGCCGTCGTCGCCCACCAGGCCCGAGTCCTTCAACTGACCGAGGTTCAGCGCGTCGCTGTCTTCGGTTGCGTTCGCCACATGCTTCAGTTGCGTCGGGTTCGTGCCGTCACCCAGCGTCACCGAACGATAGTTCGGCGTACCGTCCGCGTTACGGTCATACGTGACCGCGGCAATTGCCTTGCCGTCGTCGCCGATCAGGCCAGAGCCCTTCAGTTGGCTCACGTTCACTGCGTCCTTGTCCGCAACACCGGCCTTCACGTTCGACAGCGTCGTGCCGGCCGTGCCGCCACCCAGCGTGACCGAACCGAGGTTCGGCGTGCCGTCAGCGTTACGGTCGTACGTGACCGCGGCGATCGACTTGCCGTCGTCGCCGATCAGCCCCGAGCCCTTCAACTGGCTCACGTTCACCGCGTCCTTATCTGCAACGCCGGCCTTCACGTTCGACAGCGTCGTGCCATTCGCGCCGCCGCCCAGCGTGACGGAACCGAGGTTCGGCGAGCCGTCCGCGTTACGGTCATACGTGACCGCCGCGATCGCCTTGCCGTCACCACCGATCAGGCCCGAGTCCTTCAACTGGCTCACGTTCACCGCGTCCTTGTCCGCAACGCCGGCCTTCACGTTCGACAGCGTCGTGCCGTCCGTGCCCTTGAGCGTGACCACTTCGAAGTTCGGCGTGCCGTCGCTGTTCCTGCCATAGGTGACGGCCAGCGGATCGGTTCCGCCGCCCCCGCCGCCCAGATTGGCCAGCGCGTCGAGCGCATCGCCCACGTTGCGATAGGTGGTGCCGCCGATGGTGTACGTCGGGTTCACGATGGAGCCGTCCGCGCCCACCGATGCATTGCCGCCGAAGGCCGCCACGGCGTCCTTCAACTGGCTCACGTTCACCGCATCGGTGTTGGCCGTACCGCGCGCGACATAAATGATCTGACGCTGCTGCCCGGTCGAACCCACCGAGACCGAGTTCAGCCGATCCGCCACCGAGCTCGCGCCCAGCGCGACCGAGTTCAATGCCGTGCCGGTAACGCTGGACTGACGGCCGATCGCAATTGAGTTCGTGGCGAGCGGATCGACCTGCGCACCCGTGCCGAATGCCAGGGAGTCGGCCGCGTTGGCGCGCGCCGTATTGCCGAGCGCGAGGGCGTTGACGCCCGCGGCTCGCGCGTTGAAGCCCGCGGCGACCGCGTTGTTGCCCGACGCGTTCGTGCCATTGCCCAGCGCGAGCGCGCTCGTGCCGGTCGCCACGCCGCTTCCGAACGCGACAGCGCCCGTACCCGTTGCCGAGGCACCCGCGCCGAGCGCGACCGAACCGGAGCCCGTCGAACGCGACTGTGCGCCGATCGCGATCGCCGTATCGCCGGTGGCGCTGGCTTCCGCGCCAATCGCCACGCCATACGTGCCCGCACGAACGGATGCGTTGTCGCTGCCGTCGCCGAGACCGTCGACCTGAACATACGGATCGGTGCCCGCGAGCGTGCCGATCGCATCCAGTCGGCTGTTCACGTCCTGAATGGCTTGCGTGGTCGTCGTGCTGACGTTGTCGATAGCCGCCTGCGCGTTCGTCGACGCAATACCCATCAGATCGTTGACCTGACCGACGGTCGCCGCATCGCTGTCGGCCTCGCCGTTCTGCACGTTCGTAATGCGACGTTGCAGGCCCGTTGCGCTGTTACCCACGGAAACCGTGCGGATCTCGTCCGCGACCGAGCCGAGGCCCAGCGCGATGGCATTGAGGCCCGTCGCCTGCGCGGCGACACCCGTGCCGCGCCCGCCGATATACGGGTTGCCGTTGGCCACGGTCTGCTGCAACTGCTGCACGTTGACCGCGTCGGTCGCCGCGACACCCGTGGCCACGTTCGACAGCGTCACCGGGCCGGCCGACTTGCCGCCGCCCAACGTCACCGCGTTGTAGTTCGGCGTGCCGTCCGCGTTACGGTTGTACGTGACCGCGGCGATCGCCTTGCCGTCGTCGCCGACCAGGCCCGAGCCCTTCAACTGGCTCACGTTCACTGCGTCCGTGTCGGCAACGCCGGCCTTCACGTTGGCCAGCGTCGTGCCGTTCGTGCCCTTCAACTTCACTTCGTCGAAGTTCGCCGAGCCATCCGCGTTCTTGCCATACGTCACCGCGAGCGACGTCACACCCGCACCCGGGTTCGTCGGATCGACCGGCGCAACGAGGCCGGAATCCTGCAACTGACCGAGGTTCACCGCGTCATTGCGGTTCACACCGTCCGCCACGTTCGACAGCGTCACCGGGCCGGTCGACTTGCCGCCGCCCAGCGTCACCGCGTCGTAGTTCGGCGTGCCGTCCGCGTTGCGGTTGTACGTGACCGCGGCGATCGCGCTGCCGTCGTCGCCGACCAGGCCCGAGCCCTTCAACTGGCTCACGTTCACTGCGTCCTTGTCCGCCACGCCGGCCTTCACGTTCGACAGCGTCGTGCCGGCCGTGCCGCCGCCCAGCGTGACCTTGTCCTTCGCGGTGCCGTCGTACACCACCGCCAGCGATTCACCCGTCACCGGGTCGATCACGCCACCCCTCGCGAGCGAATCTTCCAGCGAACCGACGCGCGTGTTCGTCGCGAACAGTTGCGCGCCGTTTACCGCGTCCTTGCTCGTCGCCGACAGCGTACCGTCCGCCACGTTCACGATCTTGCGTTCGTTGCCGGCGCTACCGACCGATACCGTGTTGTCCGCCAGCGCGACCGATCCGTTACCCAGGGCGACGGAATTGTTGCCGGTGGCCGATGCATTGGTGCCCAACGCAAGCGCATTCGAACCGGCAAGCGCGTTATTGCCGAGCGACGTGCCGTTCTGGCCGGCCGCCGAACCCGCACCGATCGAAATCGCGTTCGCGTTTTGCGCACGGGCATCCCGACCGATCGCCACGCCATCCTGCGAAGCGACCGCGTCATTACCGATCGCGACACTGTTGGCCATGCCAGCCGTGGCGCTGCGGCCGACCGCGACGCCGCCGTCGACCAGCGTCTTCGCGTTCGAGCCGATGGCCACCGAGCCGACGCCGGTGGCGCTGGCGTCATCGCTGCCGTCACCGGCGCCATTCACCTTGACGTACGGATTGCTGCCGCCGACGTTCGCGATCGCGGCGTTCAGTTGGGCGACGTTCACCGCGTCGGTCCCGGCCGTGCCGGCCGCGAGGTTCGTGATCTGGCGCTGCTGCGTGGCCGAACCGACGGAAACGGTGTTGTTCCGGTTCGCGACGGAATCCATGCCGAGCGCGACCGAGTTGTCTGCCTGCGCATTCGCACGGAAACCGATGCCGACCGCCGACAGGCCGCTCGCGGACGCGCTCTGGCCGAGCACGGTCGCGTTGGTGCCGGTCGCCTTGGCGTTGCTGCCGATCGCGGTGGTATTGATCGCGCTGCCGGCAGCGGTATTGCCGAGCGCCACGCTGTTGTTGCCCGCGGTTGCGGCAGAACTGCCGATTGCAACCGAGCCCGTGCCGGTGGCCGTGGCGTTCGGGCCCGTCGCGACCGACGAGCTGCCCGCGGCAGAACTGCCCGAGCCCACTGCGACGCCTGCACCCCCGCCCATCGCGCTGGCGTTGGAGCCCAGAACCGTCGCACCCGATCCGGTGTGTCGCGCATTGGTACCGATTGCGATCGTGCCCGTTCCACCGGCCGTCGCGCTATTGCCGATCGCGATCGAGCCGGTCGCGCCGGTAATGTCGCCGTCGATGACTCGAGCGTTGGTACCGATGGCTACGCCGCTCGTCGGAACGAAACGGTTGCTCTGCGCGACCGCGGCGCCATCGCCGAGCGCCACGTTGCTGTCGCCGACCGTACTCGCCGACGCGCCGATCGCGACCGAGTGAAAGCCGCCGGCTGCCGTTGCGGATCCGAGCGCCACGGAACTGGAGCCGCTGGACGTCACGTTTTGTCCGATGGCAACCGCATTGGCGCCCGTCGCATTTGCGTGATTGGCGCTGGTGCTGTTGACCATGAAATACGGATCGCTCGCGGCAATCGCGGCGTTCAGCTGATTCACGTTGACCGCGTCCGTACCCACCGTGCCGGCCGCGACGTTCGTGATCTGGCGCTGGCTCGCGGCCGTGCCGACGGACACGGAATTTGCCCGATCGGCAACGGAGAACGCACCGAGGGCGACCGAATTTCCGCCGCTCGCCAACGCGCCGCGCCCCAGCACCGACGCGTTCTGCCCGGTGGCCGCCGCGCCTACGCCAACCGCGGTCGTTTCGGCACTGGTTGCACGCGCGAGCGTCCCGAGCGCCACGGCATTCGTCGCGCTAGCCGTAGTATTGCCGCCGAGTGCCACTGCCGACGTGCCGGCAGCGCTTGCGTTCGCGCCGATGGCGGTTGCACTGCTGGCAGCGCTGGCGGCCACGTCGGCCGCATACGTTCCGGTACTGATGGCCACAAACTTGTCATCCGTCGCCGCGATCGCGGCATTCAGCTGATTCAAGTTGACCGCATCCGTGCCCGCCGTACCGGCAGCCAGGTTCTGGATGCGGTTATTCGTCATGCTGACGGCGTTGGCGAAATCCGTCGTGCCGGTGATGTGAACGCCGTTGGCACCGTAAATCATCACATGACCGTCCCGGCTGCCGGCCACCGATGCGGTGCTCGCCGTCGAGCCGACCCCGGCCGCACCATTCAGATCACCACCATTTCCCAGCACAAAGGAAGGCGCATGCCCCCGGTAGACCGGATTGTTGGTACCAATCACCGAACAGTTTGCGTTCGTCGTTGCGCCGGAGTAGCCGAACGTATGGCCAACCCCCCCGTTCGCTCCCCCGCACAGGTTCAGCGCGCCATTCCCGTTCGCCGTCTGCGCTCCGGCATCGATCGCGATCGCGCTTCCGCCCACGCCCGCCATGACCGCGACCGCAGCCGTTACCGACGAACGCATCGTCGAGTTCGATTTCTTTTGCGAGCGCGCCGTTTCGGCCGCCGCGACCCATGTACCCGTCGTCGGATTCCAGACGGTGCGGTATGTCTTGTTCACGTTGATTGCCTCTATACGAAAGTGTGAGACGAGATTCGAGCTACGTGAGCCAATATATTTTTCGCAACGCCTTTCGATAATCAGACAGCCAGACGCGACAAAACTTATTTACTCAGACTGGTCCGAATATGACGATGCCTGACACTTCCGCGAGGAAAACGCGACACGGCACGCCCGCGAAACGCGCGATCGTTTGACATGCGCGCCGCTCGCACCGTATAAACGCAGCGCGCAGGCTCGCCTCGACAATTAGGACCAGTCCTACCGCCGTTGCCGAATTGCTTCGGACTGCCCTACATACCGGCGGCCCTGCCATCACGATAATTGGCTCGTTCCCCGAGCCGGCAGTGCAATCGCCCGCCATTCCACACGGCTTACGGATATCGCTACGCGCGCGGTCCGCCGACGGCTCTCGCCGTTCGTCTCGCGTGCGGCCCCGATTCGCGCATTGATTTCACGGTATTCGTCCCATGCCCATCCGACACCTGTTCGCGTCCCCGGCGGACGCCAACGCGCCGTTCGCGTCGATCGACGGCGAAGCGCGCGACCTGAGCCTGCTGCACCGCTACCAGCGCTTTACGCTGTACGGCGGGGCCGCGGTGCTGTCGCTCGTGATCCTGTTCGCGACGAGCGTGCTGCTCGACGGCTCGGTGCGCGACTACATCGCGAAGCGGCGCGAGCTGTTCGCCACGCACAAGGCGCTCGTCGAACTCGAGATCGACGCGAAACAGGCGTCGGTGCGGCGCTCGGTGATCAATGCGGAGCTGTTGTGGAACAGCCATCCGCGCCATTCGCACAGCGCGGCCGAGGCGCTCGCGCGCGACGGCCACGTCGTGCTGTCGCCGTTGCGCAACGTGAGCGAAATCTTCGTCGCCGTGACGCCCGACGCGCTGGCCGGCAACGAAACCGACGAATACGTTCAACTGCTGGAGCGGCTCACGATCTCGGTGGCGGCCGCCGAACGGCAATCAGGGATGCCGCTGTCGGGCTACGCGTACAGCCCCGACCGCAACGTGCTCGCGATCACGCCGCCGCCGTCGATGCCCTATCGCGACGTGCTCGAGCGCATCGGCGTGGCCGACACGCGCGCGCTGATCGACCGGCTCGCGTTCAACGTCGCCGACTGGTCGAACCCGGCCGTCGCGCGCTACTGGCGCGCGACGCGGCGCATCGCGTGGGAGCCGCCCGCGATCGACCCGCTCACGGGCAAGAAGGTGTTCCGCCTCGTCGAGCCGGCGTTCGACGGCCCGCGGCATTTCATGACCTTCGTCAGCGATCTCGACGTGAACGTGCTCGACGACCGGCTCAAGCAGGCGCCGGAAGACGCGGTGGTAATGCTGGTCGACCAGGCCGGCCGCGTGCTGCTGGACGAGGACCGCACGCGCGCGTCGATCGACGGCGCCGCGCTGATGCGTCACGCGCTCGCCGAGAACGGCTGGCGGCGCGGCCTCGACTGCTTCGACGAAAGCTATCTGCACGGCGTGTTCACGATCAGCGACCGGATCGCCGACACGGGCTTCGCGATCGTCTATGCGTACTCGTGGCGCACGATCGCGATCGCGATCTGGCCGACGATCGTGCGCGAAACCGGCGTGGCCGCGCTGATCCTGGCCGTGCTGTGGGCGCTCGTGATCGCATTCGACCTGAAGGTGTTCGCGCCAGTGTTCCGCCGCTCGCGCCGCGTGTTCGAGACCGATGAAATGAGCCGCGCGATCATCGCGACGTCGCCGTTCGGCATCGTGCTCGTGTCGCTCGACACCGACGCGGTGCTGCTGCGCAACCGGATGCACGAGCTGTACGAAAGCGCGGCCGGCGAGCCGCCGCTGCACGAGCGCCTGCTCGCGCGCTACCGGCACGGCATGGGCAGCGCACCGGTGCAGCTCGACGTGGAATTCCCGGTGACGCTCGACGACGGCCGCGCGCGTGACCTGCTCGTCAACTTCGTGCGCGTGCGCTACCGCGGCAAGGACACGCTGCTGTGCGGCTTCTCCGACATCACGACGCGCGCCGACACCGAGCGCGCGCTCGACAGCGCGAACCGCGCGAAATCGACGTTCCTGGCAACGATCAGCCACGAGATCCGCACGCCGCTGAACGCGATGCTTGGCAACCTCGAACTGCTCGACAAGGCGCCCGACCGCAATCGCGAGAAGTCGCGGCTGCACGCGGTCACGTCGGCCGCGCGGATGCTGCTCGACATGCTGAACAACGTGCTCGACATGACGAAGATCGAAGCCGACCGGATGACGCTCGAGGCGACCAGCTTCCGCATCGACGAGCTGGCGCGCGACATCGCCGAGCTGTTCGAGCCGGTCGCGCGTGCAAAGGGCGTCGCGCTGCGCGTGGACGTCGATGCGCAGGCGGCGCGGCCGTATGTCGGCGATCCGCTGCGGGTGCGGCAGATCGTCGTCAATCTCGTCAGCAACGCGATCAAGTTCACCGATCGCGGCGCCGTCGCGCTGTCCGTGACGGCGCCGGTGGCCGACGGCACGCCGGTGATGATCCGCGTCAGCGATTCCGGCATCGGCATGACGCCCGCGCAGCTCGAACGCGTGTTCGAGCCGTTCGCGCAGGCCGACGAATCGATCGCGCGCCGCTTCGGCGGCACGGGCATCGGCCTGCCGCTGAGCAACAAGCTCGCGGAATCGATGGGCGGGCGCATCGCCGTGGACAGCGTGCCGAACGTCGGCTCGACCTTCGTCGTGTCGCTGCCGCTGCCGCTCGACCATCAGCACGGGATGCAGCCGGCGCCGGCCGGCGGCGACACGCCGGACCTGCGCGTGCTGTTCGTCGACGACAACCCCGTCAACCGCTCGCTCGTGCACGATCAGCTCGACGTGCTCGGCTATCGCGCCGACGTCGCGTCCGGCGTGGCGCAGGCGCTCGATCTCGTCGAACGGCACGACTACGCGATCGTGATGACCGACCTCAACATGCCGGGCCTCGACGGCTATGCGCTCGCCCGGATGCTGCGCGAACGCGGCCGCGCGCTGCCGATCCTGGCCGTGACCGCGCATGCGGAGCCGGACGAGTTGCGGCTGTCGAAGGAAGCCGGCATCGACGAGATCGTCACGAAGCCGACGTCGCTGCGCTCGCTCGAACAGGCGATCGCGAAATACACGGGCCCGTGGCGGCCGGGCCGCGCGATCGCGGCGGCGCCCGCGAGCACGCGCGGGCCGCTGCCGCGCGACCTGTGCGCGGCGCTGGTCGATGCGACCAACCGGGCCAATGCCGCGATCGTGCGTGCACTGGAATACGGCGACCTGAAGGCCGCCCGTGCGGAGATTCACAGTATGCGCGGCGCGTTCGCGATGATCGGCGAGCGCGATGTGTCGGGCCTCTGCGCGTCGCTGGAAGCGCTGGCGCTGGCCGGCGACGCGGTGGCGTTCGCGCGGGAGTTCGAGCAATACCGCGGCTGCGCGCAAGCCGCGCTCGCGCGGCGCGCCGGCGACCACGCGCAGCAGCGTGGCGATCCGCTTGCGGCCGGAGTGAAGCATGGAGCATGAAGGAGGCGCGAAGCGGGAGGACGGCTTGCTTCGCGTCATCTGAACGATGAGCGGAAGAAGTGCGCGGCAACCGCCGGCGGGGATTCGACGCTCGCATAAGGCAGCGTGAGGAGTAGTGCTACAACCAACGTAGCTTCGCGCAACGGCCGGGCCCAGCGACCGCCGTCGAATCCATGCCACGGCACCGCGCAAACCCAGCTTAACGTCATTGGACCCTGCATCCAATAGGACTGAACCGATTCGTGCTGGGATTTCTTCCCGTCGGTGAAAACGGTTCGTCAGGGTGCCTCGACGCGGCCGATCGACACGCTTTTCAACACATCGGTGAAGAAACGACGAATCGGCCAGCCGACGCAGCCGCCGCGAAATCGTTGAGCAGCAAGGACGCGAGGCACTGACCTGATGGTCAACGCGGCTGAAACCGCGCGCACCCGTTGCCCGCGGCCGTTCAATCTTGGCTAAAGTAGTTGCACGTTTTCGCCTGGATGAAGTAACGATCGACATCCGCCGCGTCAACGAGCGCGGCCTGCGGGTGGGTAAAACACCTGCAGGCCGCTGACCACCACCAACTCAACAGAGGAGTTGACCATGGCTGACGCGAATCATAGCGCACCCATTCGTTTCCGGGACTGCTTCGTCAACACGCAAACATCCATTCAATCTCGCCGCGTCGTTCCGCATGTCAGGCTCGCCGATAGGGCGCCGCTCGATGCCGCGCAGTGTTCGGCGATCACGGGAGAAGCACGATGAATTACGACGATCAGGATGACTACACCGGCGCCGTGCCGGCCGATTTCGATTTCTACGACGTCGGGGAGCTGGAGGCCAAGTCCGTCCTTGCGCTGAAGCTCAACGCGCTGATTGCGTCGCGCGGCCTGAGTGACGAAGATGCCGCGGCGCTCGCGGAAATGGCCCGGCCGGTGGTCACGCCCGAGCAGCGCGAGCGGCTCAGGAACGTTTCGCTGGATCAACTGATGCTGACGCTGGCGGCATTTGGCCAGCATGTGGAAATCGTGGTGCGGGCCGCGGGGGAATCGGGCCCGGCCGGTATCACGGCGACGGTCTGACCGCGCGTCGCGCAACGACGAACGGGGCGGCAGCCGAAGCGTGCCGGTGCACGTACGAGGCAAGCGCCCCTTTCGATTCAACGTCGCCGGTTGTCGCGTCCGATCGGGTCAGGCCTGAATCGTCGACGTCTCGCGTGCATTCATCGTCACGGCGAGCGGCGGAAAGGTGGCCGCGCTATGCATCGCGCCGTAGAACTTGTTCATCACGATGTCGATGCCGTAATTGTCGAGCGTCCGGCCCAGCCCGTACGAGTAGAGCGTCTCCGGCCGCAGCGGAAAGCAGCGATCGAGCAGGAAGCGCGCGCCGGCCGGCGAGATCGTGTACGCACAGATCCCGTAGAACTCGAGCAGGTTCATCACCAGCACCGGGCCGCGGTCGTTCCGGAAATCGCCGATCGCGCCGTCGAGCGCCGCTTCGTCGAAGCGCATCGTCACCGGCGCGCGGCTGTTGAAGATCGAACCGCGCAAGATCGAATCGAAGTTGTAGCCCCATGCGATGAAATCGTGCCGGCCGCGATCGTCACGCAGGAATTGCAGCGTGGCGTCGTGGAAATCGGGCCGGAAGATCGCATCGTCCTCCGCGATCGTTACCCGCTCGCGGCCCGACGCGATGTCGCTCCACAGCCGATGCGTGGTCATCGCGATGCCGAACGCACCGCGCGTGTACGGCAACCCGGGCGCGAACAGGCCGGATGCGGTGATTGCGGCGTCCGAGAGTGCGTGTCCGTCGATCGCGTCGACGAATTCGAAATCCAGATGCGGGTTGTTCGCGCGGAACGCGTGCCGGCGCGCGTGGCTGCGGCGCAGCGAAATGACCTTGACGGTCGGGCGCACGGCCGGGTCCGCCGCAAGCAGGGTGGGCGCGTTCGTCGCCATCATTGCCAGCCCGTCACGACCGAAATGCCGAATACGATGCCGAGCACGATACCCACCGCACGGCCTTGCAGGATCGGCTTCAACGCCTCGGGCTCGAAGAACGGATCGATTGCGTTCATCCGGTTGCGCCATGCGGCGAACGCTGGCGGCACGAGCAGCACGAACGCCATCAGCACCGCCGAGATCAGCGTCACCGCCAGGCCGCCGGCGCTCCAGCGCGTGCCGGCCTCGATCACGAAGTGCACGAGCGCGACGGTCGCCGCGCTCGCGATCGTGCCGACCACCGCGCCCTTGACCACATTATCTGCATCACTCATCGATTGTCCTCCATCGCCAGTTCATGCCGCTTGATATCGGCGGATGCTGCGTATTACAGGCGAGTCGGACGCGAATCTCTATCGGACGGGTCTTATTGTCCGGCGGCGGGGCGAAGGAATCGGACGAGGCCTACACGGCGTACCGGAGTCTATGTGGCCTGCTTCCCGGCCGGCGGCCCGCCAAGCGTCATCTGTCGACGCTTTTAAGACTGGGCCGATTGAGTGGCCGACAGCGTGTCCATAAAGTGGAACGCGTCACGGCGCAAGGCTGTCCGCCGCAACCGGCATGACGCCCGCGACGCCCTCGCATCGGAAACGTCTCGACACGAACGTCTTGACGGCGCTTCCCCGAAGCGACGTTTTTTCCCAACCGCGGCATTCGCCGCATGCCATCGGACGACACCATCATGAAACAACGCGCCACCGTCCTGTGCCGGCGCGGCGACCGGATTCTGCTGGTCGCCCGACCGCACGCCCGCTGGACACTACCCGGCGGCCTACCCAAACCGGGCGAATCGCTGAGCGACGCCGCTCGCCGCGAACTCGCGGAAGAAACCGGGCTCGTCTGCCGGAACCTGCGCTACCTGTTTCGCGCGGCCGGCAAGCACAAGCTGCATCACGTGTTCCTGGCGGATCTCGATGCGCACGCGCGAGCGCGTCCGTCCGCGGAAGTCGCGCACTGCGCGTGGTTCGACCGGATGGAAATGGCGTCGATCGATTGCAGCGGGCCGACGCCCGCGATCGTCGAACTCGCACTCGACGGGACGCGCGTCGCCGGGCCCGTGGCCTTCATGATTCACGTCGAAGCGGAGACCGCAGTGGGATGACGTCGTTGCGATTGGCGCACGGCGCGGTTCCGGTGACGGGAAAAAGGCGGCCGATTGCCGGCGAAACGACGCACGGAACAAAAAAGGCTCGGCGGGCTCACAGCCGGCCGAGCCTCGTTTTCTTCGGCGCCTGTTACTGCTCGATCGTCGCCTGCGCGGCCAGCTTGTCGACCAGCGCGGCCATCGCGTTTTGTCGCGCCTGCTGCTCCAGTTGCTGTCGCAGCACCGGCTTGGCCTTGTCGAAGCTCGGCACGACCACCGGGCGCTTGTCGGCGAGCTTCACGAACGCATACGCATTGCCGATCTGCACCGGGCCCGACACCGCGCCCGGCTTCAGCGACGTCATGGCCTGCGCGAGCGGCATCGGCAGCCCGGCCGTGTGGCCTTCGGCAAGCGGCGTCTTCAGTTCGCTCCACTCGGCCACGCCAGCGTTCGCGGTCGTGTTGTACTTCTTCGCGACCGCATCGAAGGCCGCACCCTGCTTCAGCTCGGCGGCCACCGCATTCGCCTTCGCGGCATCGGCCACGGCCACCACTTGCGCGCGGTATTCGAACTGCGCGGCATTCGCGACGATGTAGTCGTAGCGCGCCTTCACCTGCGCATCGGTCACGCGCTGCGCGCCCAACGCATCGCGCAGATACAGATCGGCGGCCGCGCTCGCACGCGCGCGCGACACGATGCCCTGGACTTCGGGCCGGCTGCCGTAGTTCGCCTTGTCGGCCGCCTGCTCGATCAGTTGCCGCACGATCAGGTCGCGCTTCACCGCATCGCGCAACGCAGGCGTATCGGGCTGGCCCGACGCCTTCACGATGGTGTCCACGTCGCTCTGTACGATCGGCGCGTTGTTCACGACCGCGACGATGCCTTTCGGCAGCGGGGCCGCGCCGGCTTCGGCGGCGACCGCGCCCGTCATGCCGGTGGCGCAGACGAGTGCGATCACGGCGGGAATGGCTTGAATACGAGTCTTCATGATGGAGTCCTTGATAATTGACCGCGCACGAAGGCTGCGCGTATGAACGATGAAGCGTGATGGCGCCGACGGCGTCGGCGCTCGAGGGTGTATCGAAATCGTCGACGACGTCGCGCGTATTCCCTGTCTGCCCGCGGCGCGCCACGTTCGTTGCCGTGCGTCGAACACGGAAAAAGGACGCCGCCCCACCTCGGGCGGCGTTCGGAACGAAGACGAGCTTCGGATACGAGGTATCGAACGGATCACCATGCAACCGTTCGACCGGCACATTGTGGGCAGACGCAGACGACGACACAATCGGCCTGGTCCTACATCGGCGCACGTTTGCGTCGCACGCTCGATCCGCACGATCCACACGAATCGCGACGCGCCGCATGAATGGCGCTTGAATCAGACGAGTCTGATTGGAACGCATCGGGCCGATACGAATAATGAATTGATCCCGGCTTTCGGTCGCGCAGGCATCTCGCACCGGCCGCGAGCGATTTCCTTTCACCTTCCCGTATCGAGGATCCCGTTTGAATCATCGAATCAACCTGACGCAGGTCGTCACGGCAGTCCGGCGTGCGACGCTGCCGGTGTTCGCCGCGGCAATCGCGAGCGGCGCGACCGCGGCCGCCGCCGCCGCACCGACGCAGAACCAGCGCGACTTCGATTACGCGCATCAACAGGCCTGGCAGATCGAGTCGGGCGATTCGCAATCGCCGATCGACATCCGGTCGGGCACCGTCGTGCAGGCCGAACGCATGCCCGGCGTGAACGACGCGATCGTCGTGCACGTCGCCACGGGCGGCGCGACCGTCGTGGACAACGGCCACACCGTGCAGGTCGTGCCGAAGCAAAGCGACGTGATCATCCGCGGCCGTCACTTCCGGCTGCTTCAGGCGCACTTCCACGCGCCGGCCGAGCACACGATCGACGGCCGGCGCTATCCGCTCGAAGGCCATTTCGTGTTCCGCGCGCAGGACGGCCGGCTTGCCGTCGTCGCGGTGCTTTATCGCGACGGCAACGAGAACGCGCAGTTCGCGTCGATCGTGCGCGCGGCGCGGCGCGGCGTCGCGTCGCCGCTGGCGTCGTTCGACGTGGCGGCGCTGATGCCGGACGATCTCGACAGCTATTACCACTACCTCGGCTCGCTGACGACGCCCCCGCTCACCGAGAACGTCGAATGGTATGTGCTGCAGGACACGATGGAGCTGTCCGCGGCCGACATCGACGCGTTCACGCGGCACTACTCGCACAACGCGCGCGCCACGCAGCCGCTGAACGGACGCCCGCTGTTGAAGTACCAGCGGCACTGAACCCACACAACATCGCTCATCCAAGGAGAATGTCCATGTCGAACCCATCGAAGTGCCCGTTCAACCACACCGCAGGCAGCGGCACGACGAACAAGGACTGGTGGCCGAATCAGCTGAACCTGAACGTGCTGCATCGGCATTCGGCGCTGTCCGATCCGATGGACCCGGATTTC